>DATJKY010000757.1:0-3692 GCA_035490955.1 Terriglobia bacterium
TGCTCCCCTGTCGCATTCATACCTTTTTCCGGGGCTTGCCCGGCCTCTGGGTCTGCACTGACCACAACTGCACCGAAATTCCTTCCCACCAGCGAGGCGGCATCTGCGGGCGCATGTATGGCCAGCCTCACGAACGCTGCGATTGCGGCGCCCGGGTGCTTGAACTCTACACCTGCCGGTACTGCGGCACCGCTTATGCGCGCGCCTATTCCGACGATCTCGAAAACCCCTCCGCACTATGGTCCGAAGCCGGCCGGCGCCTTCACATGGAGGGCGGGCAGACCAGTCCTCTTCTGCCGCTCGACCTTCTCCTCGAGGAACCGGCGCTCCCCGAACTCGCTGAGCCTGCAGACTACGATGTTGAGACCGGCCGTCTGAACCCTCACGAGCACGGCTCGCGCATGCGGCGAGTTTATCTGCGCCGAGACCGCATCTCGCCGCCGGCCAGTGAGGACCACGCTTGACGCCAGCATGGAGACGCGCGGCCAATTCATCCCTTGCGCTGTCTGCAATGAGACAGCCCGCTTCGGACGAGCCACCGTTCAGGACCATCAAACGAAGGGGGACCAGCCATTCGAGGCGCTCGTTGCCAAGCAACTGCAGGTCCAGCCGCCAGCACCAGTCGAACCCAGCCGCTTCGCCCCTTTTCGCGGCCGCAAAGTCCTGGTCTTCTCGGATTCCCGGCAGGTTGCCGCTCGCCTCGCCCCCAATCTGCAGATGTACTCCGTGCGCGACTCTGTACGTCCGCTCATTGCTTGGGGATACAAGCGACTGCAGCAGATTTCGATACTCCGCCCCCTTTTAAGCCTCGATGATCTTTACCTAGCCGTTCTGTTGGCATCAAAAAAACTTGAGGTGCGCCTGCGGCCCGAACTGAAAAGCGGCGAGAGCTTCGCCGCCGAAGATATCGTTGAACTCGCCGTGCGCGACGGCGGTGCGGAAACGGATCATGGCTTGCAGTTCCTTTGCATGAAACTGCGCACCGAGCGGCCCCCAGAAGCGCTACTCGACGATATCGTCAAGACAGTCCAGGACCGCTTTCTCGGCTTTGAAGCTCTCGCTCTTGCTTCAATAGCCGAAAGGGATGACCTCACATCGTCCCTCGCGAAGCTGCCCGCAATTCCTGGGCTAATCGAAACTCCAGAAGCCAAGATAGGCCTAGCGCGCGCCTGGCTCCGCTGCTGGCGCAGTAACGGATTTTGGCTCAACGCCATGCCCCCCGTATGGTGGCTTAGGCCGCGCACGGAGGGCACAAGCGTCCGTGGCCAACGCGGGCGTTTCAAGGCCATGGACGATGTCCTGAAAGGAAAGGTGGAGCGGAAAATCTTTACCGACAGTTGGACCCCAGAGCTCCTTAGGCTATTCACCGAGGACATGGGAGGCGTGCGCCGTCTGCGCGGTGCCAACTTGTCCCTATTACTCGAAGGCGATTGGGTGCGGTGCAGAACCTGCAAGTCGGTTCACCGGCCCGTGCCGGGCCTACCCCATTGCCTCGACTGCGGGGCGGACGCGATTACGCCGCTCAATCCGGGAGCCGACCCCGCCTTCGCTGCCCGTAAGGGCTACTACCGCAATCCGGTCATCGCCGCGCTGGGCGAGCCACCGGAACAGCCCATGGCGCTTATCGCAGCCGAACATACCGCGCAGCTCAATGCCCCGCAAAATGACGATGTCTTTTCCAAGGCAGAGGAAAACGAACTCCTGTTTCAGGACGTCCAACTCACATGGAGCCGAAGCTCCCGCGCAGCCGCGATTGACGTGCTTTCGAGCACGACGACCATGGAAGTCGGTATCGATATTGGCATGCTCTCGGGTGTCGCACTGCGCAACATGCCCCCGGCCCGTGCAAATTATCAGCAGCGCTCAGGCCGCGCTGGCCGCAGAGGCAATGCTGTCGCTACAGTCGTCGCGTTCGGCAGCGCCGACAGCCACGATGAGCATTATTTTGCCAACCCGGATGGCATGATCCGAGGGAGTGTTGTGGATCCTAAATTGACCCTCGACAACAGGGAGATCACAAGACGCCACATTCGGGCCTTTCTTCTCCAAAACTACCACCAGGATCGTCTGCCCGAAGTCGACCCGGAACAGCCCCATGATCTCTTTTCCGTTCTCGGGACAGTGGCGGATTTTCGGACGGGGACCGGCATCCTCAACCGCAGCGACTTTGCCAATTGGCTCGACACACACGAAAAGGAGCTTCAGGAACGTATCGCGTCCTGGATGCCAAGTGAGCTCTCTGCGGCCGATCGGACCGCTCTCCTTTCTGAGATGAAAAGCGATTGCCTCACTGCTATTGACGCAGCGATTCAACCGGGCCTAGGCGAGACGACAACGGTCAGAGACTCCGACGATGAAGATTTGGAGGAAGACGAAGCCGTCGAAGAGCCACCAGAGGAAGGGGAAGAACTTCCCGTCAATGCGGCTAGCACCAAATTGCTGGACCGCCTCCTCTATCGTGGCGTGCTTCCACGATACGCATTTCCGACAGACGTTGCCACCTTCCATGTTTTCGATCTCGGACGCTCCACCCGCTTTCGACCGATTATGCGCTTCGCGCCATCCCAGGGCCTTCCAATCGCCCCCAGCCAATATGCGCCGGGCAAGCAGATATGGATCTCTGGCAAGTGCTATTCCTCTGCAGCTGTCTATTCGGCAATGCCAGACGAGCGCTACCAAGCTTGGCAAGATCGGCGGCTCTATCGGGAGTGCCGCGCCTGCGGATTTGCCGAGACGGTGCCGCTCGACATGCTCGATCGCGGGGATCTTCGTGACTGTCCGGCCTGCGCTTCTGAAAACAGCTTCGGCCCGGCGCGCTACTGGCTACGCCCCCCTGGATTCGCGCATCCTGTGGACGTTCCTGAGGTCACGTCCCCTGACGATATGCCGGAGACGAGTTACGCCACGAGGGCGAAGCTCACCATGCAAACACCTTCCACCGACGGGAGGTGGGTCCAGATCAACGAACGCATTCGCGCCCTGAGCGACCGGCAGCATCTCCTGGTCTCTAATACCGGACCGAGGCACGACGGATATTCCTACTGCGTGAAGTGCGGGCGCATTGAGGCCAGCAGCGAACACACGCCGTTACTCTTCGCGACACACCGCAAGCCTTATCCGGATGACCGGGAGCCCACCTGCGAAGGCAACGGCACTACGAGGCACGTCGTCCTCGGGACGGATTTCATCACTGATATCGTTCTGTTTTCGATGGCGGTTGCACCACCTTTTCAGCTGAAACCCGGCAATTATCCGACGGACGTCGCGCTCCGCACAGTCGGTGAGACCCTCGCCAAGACCGCTTGCCTCATGCTTGAAATCGAGCCAGGTGAACTTATGGCAGAATACCGGCCGGCCCTCACGCCAGCCGGCCAAGCCGGCTTGGAAGCTGAGATATTTCTCTACGACACCCTGCCAGGTGGCGCAGGCTTTTCAAGTCAGCTCCTCGACCGAAGCATCGAGCTTTTCCAACGGGCGCTCAGCTCCATTAAGGCATGCCCTGAAAATTGCGATTCGTCGTGTTACCGTTGTCTGCGCAGCTTTAAGAACAAATTCGAGCATGACCTGCTCGATAGGCATGTAGGCGCCGAACTCCTCGAGTATCTGCTTACCGACGAGCCGCCGGCGTTCGACGCCCAGCGCGTCGTGAATTCTACAGCCCTTTTATGCAGTGATTTGAGAAGACAAGGTGA
>DATJKY010000758.1:0-5140 GCA_035490955.1 Terriglobia bacterium
CGTCATTCTCACTCCGCACGAACCAGTGGAGCTTAACCAGGTTAGGAGCCAGTTCGCCCTTCGCCACAAGCGTCTGGACAGCTTGCAGAAGAAGTGAGCTGTGGGTCTCCGCGATCACCCTCACTCCGCGCTTGGCAGCCTTGGCAAGCACGTCCGCAAGTCGAACTTGGGCCCTTGGGTGCAGGTGAATCTCAGGCTGCTCGATGTACACAGCTTGACCTGGTTTCGCGGCCAGCAGTGCCACCAGGACCGGCAGGGTCTGGGATACGCCGAAACCTGCGTCGGTGATGTTCACCAGGTCATCCGATTGGTCCCTCTCACTCCGAAGCAGGCGTGGGACCTGAAGCTCGACCTGGGCTTCGCTAATCGGCATCGCAGCTACACGCGAAGCCAACCCCATGCTCGCCATTTGCCGATTGAGGTCCCGAAGGGGCGCTTCATCGCCGTCGGACTGCCATCGTGCTATTACACTGGCTACATAATTCTCGAATGTTCCGGGAAACGAAGCTACGTCCTTATGCGATTCTCTGAACTGAGGACCCACCGCTGTGACAGGATAGACCCTCTCAGGATTTCCCCTCAATCCTGGAAGGTGAATCAGGCCCCGGACGTGCGGCACGAAGAAACCCTGTGGGGCTCCGGTGTACGAGACAGCTCCAGCAGCCTCGCTTCCGCGTGGTCTCTCCACCCAGGTGAGGAAGCATCGGTCCCGAACGACAGCAAATTCAGTTCCCTGCACTGCTATGCTCAGCCAACGGCTATCCGGCATTAAAGTATCTATCTTGTCTACAGTCACACCCGGAAGAAGACGGATGTTTTCCGCGTCGTACCTGACAGTCATCTCGTGAACGC
Source organism: Terriglobia bacterium (assembly GCA_035490955.1). Classification (GTDB taxonomy): domain Bacteria; phylum Acidobacteriota; class Terriglobia; order UBA7540; family UBA7540; genus DATJKY01. Next base: position 853 of record DATJKY010000758.1, read on the forward strand.
GAAATCCCCTCTTCGCCCTGAGAAATTGGGCACCGACATCGTGCGGGAAGACCGCTCCTATCGCCTCGTGTCTGAACGTCACCCCCAGCTCGCGACTGGTTCCAATCCTGATGCCGATTTCGAAGCTATCCACGGGTTCGCCGCCGGCCATCCTGCAGAGAAATTGTTCCCCCGAAGTGAACTTGACATTGGGACCGTCCAGCAGCAGAGGGCCCGGGTCATACGGGGCTTCCAGGGTTTGCTTGAGCAGGAGCAGGGGCTGAAGAAAGCTGGTCTTCCCAGAGCTGTTAGCGCCAGCCAGAATCGTTAAAGGCCTGACCTCGATTAACTGTTTGGTGACTATCGACTTGAAGCCTCTGACAGTAATCCCGGTGATCCCACCTGAAGCCAGGCTGTTGACCGACTGTCCCGCGACTGACGTTACTGCTTCGCTCACTCGAGCCCCTTCCCCGCGATTCTTAGTTTACCAGTTGTCCCGTCTGTTCAGCCCAGCCTGCTTAAAAACGCCCTGCTCAAGGTGCTTGCCCGCCCCCGGATGGCTATTGCTTGTTGCTGGTCGCGGCGGACCGTCCAGCAAGGTCACTTAGCGTAGGATTCCGCGCCCAGGAAGTGCAGTGACACATAGGTTTCCTCGCCTAGCACCCAACTGTCGTGTCCGGGCGGGATGGCGAATGCGTCACCCGGCTCAAGCTTGAGCTCAGTGCCGTCATCCATGCGCACCATCGCCCGCCCCTGCAGCACCAGCCCCACATGGCTGACCTGGCACGACGCTGTGCCTGCAACCGGCCCGACATGCACGGACCACTTCCAACCTGGCTCATAGGTGGCACGGCCCAAGATCAGCCCACCAATCTTGACGAGCTCAAACCTCCCCTTTTCGAAGTTGCGAACTTCGTCAGGTGAGTCCAGCTTCTTGATCACGACTGAGTCCATGGTAAAGCAGTCGGCAGTAAGCAGTAGGCAGTCGCAACGGGCTGGCGCACACCTTAAGGTCGTTAAACCTTAAGGTGTGCGTTTTCAAGAGTTATTGGCCAGCCTCGCAGGCCTCAAAGGTCTGCGCCAGCCGAATTTTTCACACCTTCCCGGGAGAAGGCCGGAATTCCGGGAAAAACAGTCCTTGCTCTCGAGTGTTACTGCGTACGGCTGACTGCCTGCTGCCTTCTACCACCCGCGAGTCTGCAGCAGTTCCTCGGGCTTGAGCTTGGCTACGTCGATCCCCCGCATCGCTTCCCCGAGCTCTTCGGAACATTCGGCTACTACCTGGGGCTCGGTGTAGTGAGTGGTCGCTCGGACAATAGCCTTAGCCCGCCTCTCCGGGTCGGATGACTTGAAGATGCCGGAGCCCACAAACACCGCTTCTGCTCCCAACTGCATCACCAGCGAGGCGTCGGCCGGGGTGGCGATTCCTCCCGCGGAAAAGTTGGGCACGGGCAGCTTGCCGCTTTCGGCCACCCACTTCACCAGCTCATAGGGAGCTCCCAACTCCTTGGACTTGGCCATCAGTTCCTCCTCGCGTAGCAAGGTAAGCTGACGGATCTCGCCGCAGATGGCGCGCAAGTGTCGAACGGCCTCGACGATGTTACCCGATCCTGCCTCGCCCTTGGTGCGAATCATAGCGGCACCCTCACCGATGCGCCGCAGGCCCTCTCCCAAATTGCGCGCTCCGCACACGAAGGGCACCTTGTAGGGCCACTTGTTGATGTGGTGCTCCTCGTCGGCAGGCGTTAGAACTTCGCTTTCATCGACGTAGTCAACGCCGATGGCTTCGAGCACCTGAGCTTCGGCAAAGTGGCCGATGCGCGCCTTGGCCATCACCGGGATGGTCACCGCCGCCATGATCTCCTTGATGATCTTGATGGAGGCCATGCGGGCCACACCGCCTTCTTTGCGGATGTCGGCGGGGACGCGCTCCAAAGCCATCACCGCCGCGGCACCCGCGTTTTCCGCGATCTTGGCCTGCTCAGCGGTGGTCACGTCCATAATCACGCCACCCTTCAACATCTCCGCCAAGCCGACCTTCAGCTTCATTTGTTCGTCGTATTGCCACATTGTATCCTCCTGAAAGACGCCCATTGTCAGTTGTTCTTTGCAACAGACAGTCTGACAACGGACCAAGGACAACTGACAAAGGACAGCAGCGGTAACTGTCAGACTCTCTGCAATTCTCTGAGCGTAAGCTCGTTGTGCACGTTGCCCGTATTCAGGGTCGATGCCGGCTCGAAGAGTACCACGTGAACCTCCTCCTCGGCCACCGGCCGGTGCTCGACGCCTCGCGGTACAATGATGAATTCACCCTCGTCCATCAGCACAGCACGGTCGCGAAACTCCATAAGCAAGTGTCCCTTGATCACCAAAAACAGCTCGTCTTCGTTTTCATGATAGTGCCATACAAAGGGCCCAAGAAACTTGACGAGTTTCACCTGCTGGCCGTTGAGTTCCCCCACAATACGCGGCCGCCAGTGGTCGCTGATGCGAGCGAGCTTCTCCTGAATGTTTATCTTCTCCATCCAGTCTCCTTTTATGCGGAGCCTTGTAGGGCCGACCCTTGGGTGGGCCCCTGGAGTTTGTACATTTGGTCTGACAGCGAAATATCAGTTGACAACAGCCCTCGCCCGCTTGCGGGAGAGGGGGAACCCCGACGAGTCGGGGTGGGTGAGGGATTCGCTGATTTGGCACGAAGAAAACAACCCCTCACCCCCGGCTTCCCCGTACCCTCTCCCCTCGGAGAGGGCCGTTATCAACTGCGGCCCCGCTGTGGATCCAAATGTAGAAACTCGAGGGCCCGACCCTTGGGTCGGCCGTGGCCGGGGCAAGCCTCGGCCCTACATGGCATATCTACACCAGGGCGACGCCGACGTCGACCGCCGACGTTCGCCTGCCTGCTTTGCCCTTCCGAGTTTCCACCCGCAGCAACTCACCGAGAATACCGATGCCCTTCTCGATCTGCTCGTCCGTCACGTGCGTGAAGCAGAGTCGGAAAGCGTTGTGCCGCGCCTCCTGAAAATAGAAATAGCGAGCGGGCGCGAAAATCACCCCCCGCTCCTGCGATTTGACGAGGAGGTCGGCGGCGTCGAGCCGCGGTTGCAACTCCACCCACACCGACATTCCGCCTTCGGGATAGAGGCAGGTCGCGTCCGGCGGGAAGTAGCGCTCAGCCGCGCGGCGCAGTACGCCGAGCTTCCGCTCGTAAACCTTCCGCGTTCGGCGCAGCAGCTTGTCTAGCCAGCCCCGCCGGCCCAACTCCTCCAGCACCGCTTGCCCGAGAAGATTGGTATGCAGGTCGGCGCGCTGTTTAGCCCAGCGCAGGTGCTCAATCACACGGCGCACGGCCACCACCCACCCCACCCGCAATCCGGGGAAGCCCACTTTGGAGAAGCTATTCAAGTAAATCACCAGTCCGTTCTTGTCCAGCGACTTGAGCGGCGGCAATTCGCGGCCGCGGTAGCGGAGCGCTCCGTAAATGTCGTCTTCTACTACCGGCACCTGCGAACGGGCGGCGAGCGCGAGCAGTCGTTTTCTTGCTTCCAGCGGCATCGTCTGTCCGGTGGGATTTTGGAAATTCGGGCTGGCCAAGACCATCTTCAGCTTGTTCTGTTCGAGGACGGCGGAAAGGAAGTCCAGGTCCATACCTTCCAGGCCCACGGGAACGCCGATCAGACGCACGCCTGTAGACTCGAACACATTCCACAGGCCTGTGTAAGTCGGGTTCTCGCACGCTACCGAATCCCCGGCGGAAACCAGCGATCGCCGCACCAGGTCGAGGGACTGCTGGCAGCCGTTGGTAATCAGAATCTCGTCCAGTTCCACGGGTATGCCGTCACGCCGCAAGCGGTTCTGCAGGTAGCGCTTGAGGGGCAGGTAGCCCTCACTCGACCCGTACTGGAGGATTTTGGCCCCTTCGCGACGCAGCACCGCGTCCGTGGCGCGCCGCACCAGATCCACAGCGCTTAGTTCCGCCGATCCATGGGTGACGGCAAAAGAGATAACGCCGGGTCGAAAGGCGCTCGCCATGAGGCGCCCCAGGGAGTCGTCCCCCTGCTCATGAGCGAAGAAACCGTCCCAGAAGAAATCGTAGCTGGGACGGGCGGACGTAGCCTTCGGAGCTGACAGGGTGCTGGCGAAAGGCGAAACAAATGTTCCCCGTCCTACCGTGCCTTGAATCAGCCCCTCCGCTTCAAGATCGGCATAGGCGTTGCCGACGGTAGTTCGATGCACCCCTAGCTGCTTCGCCAGTTCCCGGCTCGGTTCCAAGCGCTCGCCCACCTTCAGGGCGCCAGTCACGATGCGC
>DATJKY010000759.1:0-1890 GCA_035490955.1 Terriglobia bacterium
TTTAAGAATTGAGCCCGCCAAGCGCGGGGTACATCGTAGCCCACGGCGCGAGCCGTGGGTTGGCGCCGCCCACCCTCACCCCTTCCCCTCTCCCGCCCCAGCGGGGAAGGGGTGCCAAAAGGCAGGTGAGGGCCGCTTTCCCCAGGGCTTCGAAGGTGTGAAAAAATCGTTGGCCACCGGCCGATGCGGCTGAGCCCAAAGAGTTTAATCTTAAGCCTGCGGTCCGAAAGGGCCCAGCCCTTCCGCACAGCAGGCGGCCGAGCCGCGATTTTTCCACACCTTCTTCCGCCCTGGGCTACCGTACACCGCCCCTAACAGGGTTCGAAGTGCCCGCCGCCGGACCGTTGACGCGTTTTCTCACATATAATGGAAATAATGATTCCTCAACGATCTTGGTGGCTGGTTGTGGCGCTTGCCTTGTTGACGGAACTCGCGCTTGCGTCCTCCGCAAGACCGGCCTTGCCTCAGACGCAGGACCTCAAGGGCGAAGTGCTAGACGAGCAGAACGCGCCGATTCGCGATGCCATCTGCACACTCAGCGGCCGCCTCCTGCCGCCGGAAGGACTCTCCACTAGTACCGACCCCAAGGGGAAATTCGAAATAACCGGACTGATGCCCGGTGCTTATGCTCTGAGCTGCGCAGCCGAGGGATTCCAGCCGCTCGCCAAGAGCGACCTGGAGGTAACAGGAGAGCCCGTGCCGCTCCTGCAGATGGTGCTGTCGCGTGAAGCAGTCCTGAGGCAGAGTGTCGAAGTCCGTGAAAAGGCATCTTCCGTCGCTCAAGAGCAGGTGGCCTCGCCCACAGTGCTTACCGATCCGCAGATCAAGGCATTGCCCATGGTGGAAATGAAGTTCAAGGCAGCCTTGCCGGTGGTTCCCGGCGTGATCCGTAGCCCGACCGGCGAAATCAACATCAAGGGCGTGGCGGAAAGCCGAAGTTTGCTGCTCATTGATTCCGCCGATACGGTGGATCCTGTCACCGGGAACTTCTACATCAGCCTTCCTCTCGAAGCCATCCAGTCGATGGATGTCTACAAGACCACGTTCCGCGCCGAATATGGAGGTTTCGCCGGCGGGTTGACCAGCATCCAGACTCGTGCTCCCGCCAGCCAGCGCCATTTCGAGTTCCAGGCGATCACGCCGAACCCCCGCATCAAGGACGGCGGACACATTGTCGGCATTGCCGACTACAATCCTCAGGTGTACGTTACCGCTCCCCTGTGGAAGGACCGCCTGAACTTGGCGGAGGCCTTCGAGTACGACGTTGATAAGATCCCGGTGCGAGGTCTGGCCTGGCCCAACAATGAAATCCACACCCACGGCTGGAACTCTTTTACCAGCGTGCAGTACATCTTCTCGCCCCGGCACCTGTTCACAACCAATGTCAACATCTTCCCGCTCTATCAGCAATATCTCAACGTCAATTCGCTGGTGCCGCAGATAGCCTCAGCCGACCTCGGCCAGCAGGGCCTCTCGGTGGCCCTAACCGACCGTTACCTCTCGAACTCAGGAGGCGTTCTGACCACCCTCTTTCAAACCTTGTGGTTTTACAGCTACTCACACGCCCAAGGGCCCGAGAACATGCTGATCACCCCGACCGGATGGAGCGGAAACTTCTTTAATGCCTTCACCCGGCATGGCAATCAACAGGAATTGCTGGAGAGCTACCAACTTCCGCAGAAGCGGTGGCATGGCAAGCACGCGCTGACCGTGGGTGGCGGATTTGTCTACCGCGGCTACTACGGGAGCAGTGTTTCACACCCCGTCCAGCTGCTCCGACAAGATGGTACCCTCGCGGAACTCATTAATTTCGTGGGGGCGGGCTCCCTGGCCGCGAGCAACATCGAACCGGCGCTCTTCGCCCAGGACCACTGGGAGCTCGGCGAGGGC
>DATJKY010000760.1:0-3963 GCA_035490955.1 Terriglobia bacterium
GGAAATGCTGATCGAATCAAATCCACTGCTCGAAGCCTCCTCTTTTGGCCGCGAACGGGAGGTTCGAAAGCACATCGGCGACTACTCACTCTTCTTGTGCGGCCTGTTTCCCGAGTATGTTGCCAGCCTGCCTCACCGATCTCTCCGTCTTGACTCCATCGTGGACTATGTCAGGGCGGGCAAAGAATCGTATCGCGTCGTATCCTATTTCGACCAGTTCGAGTATAGGGGCGAGGCACCTCTGTTCCGTAAGCTGGCGGAATGGTTTGAGCTCTGTGTTGTCGGCCTCAATCGGGTGAAGCAGGATCTCGAGCGACTACAGCGCGAGCGCTATGATCATTGGCGTGCCACCTTGGAGTAGCACGCTTCCCTGCCTGGGCGTGACACCCTGGTGAACTCGGTCTTCAACCTATCGATGCGTTCGTTGCTCAGCCGTTTGTTCCCGATCTATCCCGGCGAGGGTGCGCCCTTTGCGCTGTGCTTTGCGGTGAATCTTCTTACTCTAGCCGGCATCATGTTTGGCCGCGCGTCCCGCGACTCCTTGTTCTTCGTTTTCTTCGGCGTCGAATACCTCCCGTATATGTACTTCGCCAACGCGGCGTTCCTTATCATTTCCTCGGTCATCTATACGGCGCTGGTCGTCAAAGTGGATCGCGGCCGCTTTCTGGGCGGGCTTTCTCTGGTCTTCGTCGCTTCGCTCCTGATTAGCCGCCTCGTCCTCCCGCGCCCTATGCATCACTGGTTCTATCCGGTGCTGTACATGCAATCGCAAGCGATCTGGTCATTCTCCCTGATGCAATACTGGACGTTTGCCGGCGAGTTTTTTGACACTCGCCAGGCCAAGCGCCTTTTCCCCTCCCTGGTGGTGGGAGGCCTGCTCGGCATGGTCGGAGTCGGGATGGCCAGCAGGGCTGCAGTCCGCAGCCTGGGAACCGCCAACCTGCTTCTCCTTTGGGCGGGCTTGATCCTTGCTGCTACATTCTTGGGTGGCATCGCCTTCCGCCGTTACCGTGCGGTCAAAGAGCCACCGCCACTCGAACCTACTGTGGCCCCGGCGCGAGGGTTGTCGGAGTGGCAGAAAATCAGCAACGGAATTAACGAAGTGCGGCGCACGCCGTTACTGCGCTCCATGGCGGGGTACGTTCTGCTGCTGTGGATTGTCTATACGGTAGTGGATTTCTGTTACAGCGGGACCGTGCGGGCGCGGTACCCGGACCCCGCGGACCTGGCCACCTTCCTGGGACGCTTCGCGGGGGCTCAAGGACTCCTCTGCCTGTTTGTGCAGGTGCTGTTCGCTCGCGCCGTCATCGCCCGCCTGGGAGTGGGCTGGACAATCAATTTTCATCCCGCTGTTCTGATTCTCGGTACTGCCTGGATGAGCCTGCGCTATGGTTACGCCTCCGTGCTAAGCACAAAGTTTACTGACGCGATCATGACTTACACTTTCTCGGACTCTTCCTACCAGTTGCTTTACAATCCCATCTCGGCTGACCAGCGAGCGCAGATGCGGGGCTTTATCGACGGTTACATGCGTCCGTTGGGGCTGGCGGCAGTGGGAGGCTTGCTCCTGCTCGGCAACAAGTACCTGACACCTTTCAGACTGGGAGGCGGCGAGGTCTCAGTCGGTCAGCAGCTTGCCTGGGGAGCTCTCGGCCTCGCGGTGGTTTGGCTGGGTTTTGCGCTAAAGGCAAAACCAGGTTATGTGGGCGCACTATTGCGCAATTTGCAAGGCGACAGCCCCGCCCTGCGCCAGGCCGCTATGAACGCCCTGCAAAAACTCAAGGATCCGGCAAGCATATCCATCTTGATGAATAACCTGCGCGATGACAATCCTGCGCGCGTGGTTGAGGCCGTACAGTTCCTGGAGACCATAGGCAGCGAGGATGCCTCGAATACGTTGTTCGGGCTACTCGGCCATCCCGAACCGCGAGTGCGGGCGACGGCGGTCAGTGTCTTGGGGCGTCGGCACGAAGGGAAAATCGCCGGGCGCCTTATTCCATTGCTCAGTGACCTCGACAACCGCGTCCGCGCCAATACCGTCGAAGCTCTCGGTAAATCGAAGGAAGCATCTGCAGCGGAGAGGTTGCGGCCGCTGCTATACGACCCAGCCCGGCGTGTGAAGGTCAACGCGTTGGTTGCCATTGCCAGCCTGCAAGGACCCGCGTCGGTGGCGGAATGGCTTCCCATGCTGCGGGAGCTGGCCCAGGGCGATCGGGAGTCGCGCGCTGCCGCAACTTACGCCCTTGGCCGGCTGCGCCTTGATGCCTCGGTGGACATCCTCTGCGACCTGCTCCAGTCCCCTGAGTTGCCGTTGCGCTGCGACGTGGCACGGGCGCTCGGCCGCCTGGGCTCGCCTGGCGCGGTCTCATGCCTGCTCGAGTCCTTATGCGGACCCGGTTCGCTGCGCCATCACGTGCGCCGCAGCCTGGCCAAAATCGCTGAGAAGGCGGGGCCTGGGGTGACGCGCCAACTTGCTGACAAGGCACTCAGCTCCGATCAGGTCATGATTCGTAGCGAGCTGGCGCACTTGCTGGGCCGGCTGCCGCAGGATGGCGATACTAACGTTCTCCAGACTGCGCTGGCGCTATTGAAGGATCCATACTGGCGGGTGAGGTGGAAGGCATTGAGAGGTCTGGAGCGGATGGCCCGCGCACGAAGCTTGCCTGAGGCGGCCCGGTCAGCTCTCTTCGGCTACGCCGGCGAGGAGCTCGCCGGGTTTCAGGAAAGTTTGCGCACCTCTCGAACGCTTGTGCCCCAGACTCAGACTCCTAGCGAGCGTCTGCTTGGGGAGGCCCTTGGCGAAGAGCGGTTGAAAATTGAGGAGCGTGTCTTTCACGTGCTCGGCATCCTCTGTGGGCGCGATCAGATGCTGGCCATCTTCGAGAAGCTGCGCTCCGGCGACGCCCAACTGCGAGCGGATGCATTGGAGGCACTCGATACGCTGGCTCCGCGCGAGATCGGGCAGCAACTCCTCGCTCTGGTGGAACCCTCTCCACAAGCAGAAGCCAAAGCCACAAGCTCGGTCCACTCCACGATCACCAGGCTCGCTCAACACCCAAAGCCCTGGATACGAGCCTGCGTCGCCTACTACCTGATGGACCATTTGCAGGCCATCGAGCCGGACGGGGAGCATCTGCTCGGCGCACTCGCCGGCGATTCCGAGAGCGTGGTTCAGGAGACAGCCCTGTACGCCGGGTGGCGCGCCTTGGGCGGCGACTGGGAGCCACTGGCGCATCGAGCGGCCGGATCTCTCGACCCCACGCGACGCCGCTTCCGAGAGCTGTTCCTGAACCGACCCACCGAAAGGATTGACCCAATGCTTACCGTCGAGAAGGTCATCTTCTTGAAGTCCGTCCCTCTCTTCCAACATTTGGATGACGAGGATCTGGCTGCCGTGGCCGAAGTTGCTTCCGACGAGGAGTATGCAACCAACGCTGTCATCCGCAGTGAGCAGCAGGCTGCCCACCACCTCTACGTCATTGCGCGAGGCAGGGTCGAAGTGCTTTATCGCGCCGGATCATCACAGCGACAGGTCGCCGTGCTCAGCGAGAGGGAATCGTTCGGCGAAATGTCTGTCCTGGATGATGAGCCTCGACCCCACCGGGCGATGGTGCGGGCGCTCGAGCCGACGCTCGTGCTGAAGATCGATCGCACAACCTTTCGCGAGCTGATATACGAACATCCCGAGATTTCTCTCGCCATTATTAAGATGCTGAGCGGCCGCCTGCGGCAAAAGGACCTGGAAGCAGACGTGGTAGCAACACTTGGAGTGGGAGTAGTGTAGGGGTGAGGCGAGAGATTTAGGGGCCACCATTGGGCTTTAGAATCTGTCACAAAATAAATAGAACACATTTTAGACAGCGTGTGGAAGTATCGTGTAGTTCCAATCTCCGTGGAATTTGTCGCGCTCGATTCGAATCGAGGCCACCTCTTCGTCCGTAACCTTCACCCCCTTTGGGTATT
>DATJKY010000761.1:0-5813 GCA_035490955.1 Terriglobia bacterium
CGTGTATGGGGCCAAGTCGTTTGGGCTGTTCGTCGGCGTCGCCGTTCTGATCGGCTGGATCATGTACTTCCTGCCTCGCTGAGGGTCGCACTTCCAGGCCCTGTGCCGCCCCAAAAGGCCGGCGCTACACGAGTTCGCAAATGATGCTATCCTAACGAGTAGCGAGCGCGAGACTCTGAGGTGGGCCCGTGACCAAACGCGATTTCTTTGGTAGTCGTGCGGCGTTCAAAGCTGCGGGTGTTACGGCGACCATGTACCGTCTCGATCGCCTGGAGCAAGCCGGGCTCGGGGCAATTTCGCGCCTGCCGTTCTCCGTCAAGGTGCTGCTCGAGGCGGTGCTGCGCAACTGCGACGGCAAGCTGGTGACCGAGGATGACGTTCGCGCTGTCGCCGCCTGGAGTCCAGCGAAACAGGTAGGGCGCGAGGTAGCGTTTCAACCGGCGCGCGTGATTCTGCAGGATTTCACCGGGGTTCCGACGCTGGTGGATCTCGCGGCAATGCGCGCGGCCATGAAGCGCGTGGGCGGCGATCCTGCCAGGATCAATCCGCTCGTGCCCGTCGATCTCGTCATCGACCACTCCGTCCAGGTCGATGTCTTCGGCACCTCACTCGCCCTCGACCGGAACGCTGAAATCGAGTTCCAGCGCAATCGTGAGCGCTATGAGTTCCTGCGCTGGGGCCAACACGCCTTCAAGAACTTCCGGGTGGTACCCCCTGCGACCGGCATCGTCCACCAGGTGAATCTGGAATTCCTGGCGAAGGTAGTGTTAGCCGAACGGCGCGACGGAGAGTGGCTGGTCTTTCCAGACACGCTGGTCGGGACTGACTCCCATACGACCATGATCAACGGCCTGGGGGTACTCGGCTGGGGCGTGGGCGGAATCGAGGCGGAGGCGGCGATGCTGGGCCAGCCGAACTATCTACTGATGCCGCAGGTAGTCGGATTCAAGCTGCACGGACAGCTGCGCGAGGGTGTGAACGCTACCGACTTGGTACTGAATGTTACCGAGATCCTGCGCAAGAAAGGCGTAGTGGACAAGTTCGTTGAGTTCTATGGCCCCGGCCTCTCGCAGATGTCATTGCCCGACCGCGCCACGATCGCCAACATGGCGCCCGAGTACGGAGCAACCATGGGGTTCTTCCCCGTCGATGACGAGACACTGCGCTACCTGCGGCTCACAGGCCGGACCGATGAAGAAGTTGACCGCGTAGAGCGCTACACGAAGGAGCAGGGACTGTTCCGCACTGACGGGACGCCTAACCCCGAGTTCTCGGACAAACTGGAGCTCGATCTCGCCAGCGTGGAGCCGAACCTGGCCGGACCCAAGCGTCCGCAAGACCGCGTGCCGCTCTCGTCCATGAAGACGGCGTTCCGCAAAGCGCTCGCCGCGCCCACCAAGGAGCGGGGCTTTGGCCTTTCCGCCGACGAGCTGGAGCGTGCCGCGGCCGTCCGCTTTAACGGCACCCAGGTTACCTTAGGACACGGAGCCGTGGTGATCGCCGCCATCACCTCCTGCACTAACACCTCCAACCCCTCGGTGATGATCGGTGCCGGGCTGCTGGCAAAGAAGGCCGTGGAGCGTGGGCTGAAGGTGCCGCCCTACGTGAAGACCAGTCTGGCGCCGGGCTCCAAAGTAGTCACCCAGTACTTGAAGGAGTCAGGTCTGCTTCCTCCACTTGAAGCGATCGGCTTCAGCTTGGTGGGTTACGGCTGCACCACGTGTATCGGAAACAGCGGGCCCCTGCCCGACGTCGTGGACAAGGCGGTGACGGAGAATCGACTGGTGGCCGCGGCGGTGCTTTCAGGGAACCGCAACTTTGAGGGACGCATTCATCCGCAGGTGAGGGCCAATTATCTCGCATCGCCGCCGCTGGTCGTAGCGTACGCGTTGGCCGGCACAGTGGAGATCGACCTCACCAGCGAACCGCTGGGCCGCGATCGCTCGGGGCTCCCTGTCTATCTGCGTGACCTCTGGCCCTCCCAACGGGAGGTGTCCGAGGCGATGAGCCGCGCCGTGCGCCCGGAGATGTTCCGCGAGATCTACGCCAACGTGCGGGACGGGAACTCCACCTGGAACGCCATCCCGGTCACCGGCGGAGAGCTGTACGAATGGCGACCGGATTCCACCTATATTCAGGAGCCGCCCTTTTTCACCGGATTCGGGCACGAGCCGCCCCCGGTTCGTCCGATTCGCGGGGCGCGCGCCCTGGCACTGCTGGGTGATTCGGTGACTACCGATCACATCTCGCCCGCCGGCGACATTGCGCTCGACAGCCCCGCCGGGCGCTACCTTGTTGAGCGCGGTGTCGAAAAGAAAGACTTCAACTCTTACGGCTCGCGTCGCGGTAACGACCGCGTGATGGCGCGCGGCACGTTCGCCAACATCCGTCTGAAGAACCTGCTCGTTCCCGGGACCGAAGGCGGCATCACGGTTCACTTCCCCTCGGGCGATCGCATGCCCATCTACGATGCCGCGATGCGCTACCGTTCTGAGGGCGTACCGCTGATAGTAATTGCAGGCAAGGAGTACGGTGCAGGCTCGTCGCGCGACTGGGCCGCGAAGGGTACGCTCCTGCTGGGTGTGAAAGCCGTGCTAGCCGAGACCTATGAGCGCATCCACCGTAGCAACCTGGTGGGCATGGGCGTCCTGCCGCTCGAATTCCAGCCGGCCGAGAACGCAGCGTCGCTCGGTCTGAGCGGGCGGGAGGTGTTTGATGTGGAGGGCGTCAGTGACCAGATCGAGCCCAGAGAGAAATTGGGCGTCATCGCAACTTCGCCCGGTGGTGCGAAGCGTAGCTTCCAGGTGGTGGCGCGGCTCGACTCGATGATCGAGGTCGACTACTACCGGCAAGGAGGCATCTTGCAGACGGTGCTGCGTGGCCTGCTCGGCGGAAAATCAGTGGCGAGTGGGTAGCGAGCGACCTCGTAGCGCTCAGGCGTCACCGAGCGCTGCGCCGTGTATCAGGGCATGGCTTTAGCCGGCTTCAGCCGTGCTGCGACATGGTGGAAAAGAATTAACGGCTTTAGCCGCTAAGCTCGCAGGGGCTTAAAGCCCCGATTCGATCGGGGTGCCTGCTTGTGGCACGGCTGAAGCCGGCTGAAGCCTGCCCTGATACAAACACCCGGCAAGGATACCGCTGGCAGCTAAACGCTATGAGTGAACTCGCGACCAAGACGTGTGTTCCTTGCCGAGGTGGAGTTCCGCCACTCAAGGGCGAAGCACTCGCATCGTTCGAGCGTCAGGTGCCAGGGTGGCGCGTGAATGAGGAACACCACATCTCCAAGACTTTCACCTTTCCCGATTTTCGCCAGGCGTTAGGTTTCGTAAACCGCGCGGGAGAAGTTGCCGAGGAGCAAGGTCACCATCCGGATATTTATCTGTCCTGGGGCAAAGTGGAGATCAAGCTCTGGACCCACAAAATAGACGGTCTGACGGAAAGCGATTTCATCATGGCGGCGAAGATCGACGAACTCGCCTAGACCCATACCTCTTGAACGACAGTCCGGAAGGATAGACGTTTAGTGCCTCTCACCACGTGCGCTTTCACCCGCATCCAATCCCGTACTCTGTGGCAGAGTACCTTATTGACATTATGGTTGGCGGCAGGTTCGCTGGCCGCCCCTGGAGAGCTTTCCTTTTCCCAGTCGACCTCAAGCGTTGAAGCCTATGATTTTGTCGAGATTGCGGTCAATGTCGAAGGACCCGATGCGCGCAACCCCTTTAGTGATGTCGATCTCCGCGGGTCCTTCGGGAAAGTGGGCAGCAGTGAACGTATCAATGTTGGGGGCTTCTGCGACTCAACGGATGGCAGTGTGTTTCGTATCCGCTTTATGCCCCTCTCGCCGGGCAACTACGCATACTCGGTGGCTTACCGGCAGGGCGAGTTCGAGAAGAGCTATGATGGCACGTTCCGAGCCACGGACGGCCACCGGCGTGGTCCGATTCGCGATGATCCTAAGTACCCCTGGCACTTTATTTGGGAAGGGACAGGAGAGCACTACTTCTTCAACGGCACTACGGCGTTCTGGCTGATGGGCTGGCGCGACGAGCGGATGATTCAGAACAGCATCGACCGACTCCGCCGACTCAAGGTGAACAGGATCCGTGTGCTACTGTCGGGCGCGGCCAACACCTTCTGGGGCGAACCGGTTATGACCGGTGACAACTTTACCATGATGCTGCGGCCGTGGGTTGCACAGGCGCCCGAGAGCTTCGATCACCCCGACATTGACTACACTCGCTTCAACGTCCCGTACTGGCAGAAATGGGAAGGCATGCTGCGGTTCGCCCGCGAGCGCGACGTGATTGTCTCCGTGATTCTGGATATTTCCACCCACCACGCCCAGCCAGCGGCCGGTAGCGAGGACGAGCGGCGGTACATCCGGTACGCGGTGGCCCGGCTGAGCGCTTTCTCAAACATCACTTACGACCTGGGCGACGACCTGGACAGCTTTCGTAACGAGAAGTGGGCGCACGAGACGGGAACCCTGATTGAGAGCTGGGACCCCTATAAACACCTCGCCACCAGCCATCCCGTGCACCGCGAGCACCAGGACCGCGTCTCCGACTGGTTTGGGTTCACTTCCATCCAGGATTGGTCGCGCAACCAGCACGCCCTCATGCTGGAGGAGAGGCAGATCCAGATAAGGACGGGTCGCATCATTCCGCAGACCAACGAAGAGTACGGCTACGAAGACCACTATCCTCTGTGGGCACCCCCGCCGCCGGGAGATTCTGCCGAGGCCTTGCGACGCGTGGCGTGGGACATTACCATGGCCGGCGCATACGGCACGGCGGGAGAAAGTGCTCGTCGAGGCACTAACATCTGGCCCGACACCGGCGGCGGCTGGGTGAACGGACGGGGCGACGACACTATGGTCATGCTTAAGGGCTACGAACACCTGGTGGATTTCTTTAGCCAGTTCCATTGGTGGAAGACCGAACCGCACGACGAGCTGGTCAACAACGGCGCTTATTGCCTGGCCGACCCCGGTGACATCTACGCCGTGTATCTGCCTAAAGGGGGCGACGTCACCATCAGGCTCGAGCCGGGCAACTATGAGGCGAGTTGGTTCAACGCTTTCACGGGAGAAACAATTTTGCTGCAGAAGGTCGAAGGACCGCTGTGGACCTCGCCCAGGGCTCCAGCCCCGCCAAGGGGAATGGACTGGGCGCTACTGCTGCAGAAACGGGACTGAAACGATGGGATACGTTTGCATTCACGGACACTTCTATCAACCGCCGCGCGAAAACCCCTGGCTTGAAGCGATCGAACTTCAAGAATCAGCTCACCCTTATCATGACTGGAACGAACGAATCAAGGCCGAATGCTATGCGCGCAATGCCGCTTCACGGATCTTGGACGATCAGAAGCGCATCGCCGGGATTGTAAGCAATTACGCCAAAATCAGCTTTGACTTCGGCCCCACGCTGTGCTCTTGGATCGAAGGCACTGATCCCGGACTGCATCAGGCGATTCTTGACGCCGACGCCGAAAGCCGCAAAACGTTCGGTGGTCACGGTTCGGCTATCGCCCAAGGTTATAACCACATGATTATGCCACTGGCCAACGAACGCGACAAATACACCCAGGCCGTGTGGGGGATCAGGGACTTCGAGCACCGCTTCGGTCGGAGTCCGGAAGGAATGTGGTTGCCCGAGACTGCAGTGGACCTCTCGACCTTGGAGATCCTGGCGAAGCTGGGTATCAAGTTTACGATTCTTGCTCCCAACCAAGCCCAGCGCGTACGCAAGATCGGCGGACGCAAGTGGACTGATGTGAGCGGCAGCCGCATCGATCCCACGATGGCT
>DATJKY010000762.1:0-2941 GCA_035490955.1 Terriglobia bacterium
GCTCTGAGCGCTCTCTTTCAAACAGGCCGCCTCTTTCCCGGACGGCCCAGATATCGGAGTTGCTTGACGCCGGTCTTCTCGCCTGAGACTTGGTCCGCTGGCAGGGGCGGTCACGCTTGTGCGGTCAGTGGAGTAAGCTGATAGCCGAGTTCTCGGGCGGTGCTGGTCAAGCGCTGCAGACGCGCTTCCCGGTAGCGTTTCTCGTAGGCTTCGGCTCCTTCGTCCACGTAGTTCTTGCCCCACCGCAGCATGCGGTAAATCAGGGTGGCCAGTTTCCTCGCCGTGGCGAATACGGCCACGTCCCCGCCCTTGTGCCGGGCGACTTGGCGGTAGTAGGCTCCCAGGGCCGTCTGACTGTGGCGTACCGACAAGGCTGCCATGCGCAAGGCGGCGGCGACGCGGCTACTGGCACTGTAGCGCTTCTTCCTTTTCTTCACCGGCTTGCCGCCGCTGGTGGGCTGGTTCGGGGCTAACAATACGTGCGAAACAAATTGCTTCTCCCTCGGGAAGTTGCTCAGATCAGTGCCGTACTCGCTGACCACCGCTTGCACCGTCTCTACCCCGATAGCATCGATGGCCGTCAGATCCTCTCCGCTCACTCGGTACAGCGCTTGGCGCAGCGGTTCTTGCCCACGCTTGCGGATCGCTTTGGCTTTTTCCTTGTTCTTCAACTCCGGCGGCTCTTCTCCCCGGCAGTCGGCCCGCTCCATTTCCTGCAGCTTCTCCAAAATCGCCCGCTCGTAGTCCTGAATCCTCTCCTGGTATCTTCTCAATAAATCGGGGGACTGGCACGATTTGGCCAGGAGGGACCCAGGTCGAGTATTTTGGCTTTTTCCCGGATCAGCGCCGCCAGCGAGGGCATCTGCGGGGCGCCGCTGAAGCGATCCCGGAGGTAGTGAAAGAAGTTCACCCCCAGCTTCTTGGCCGTTCCCAAGACTGTTTCCATCGTGTCCCACATCTTGGCCCCGCGCTCGGAGCGCGGACCGTAACTGACGACTCGTTTCCGTACCCGCAGCCTCGCCGCCAACTCCGCGGCGTTATTATGCAGGGGGATTTCCGGATATTTGAGCACCTGCAATAACGACTCCTCGTCTTCCCGACTTTTGGCGATCCGCTCATCCAGAGCCTCGTAGCCGGTCACGGTGGAAAACAAGGCCTCAAATTGTTGGCGCAACTCCCCGGCTCGCTCGGGCGTCGGGGCCCGTTGGTAGGCCCGCAGTTCCCGGTAGTAATCCCAATACTTCTTCCGAAACCCTTCCAGGAGCTGACGGTGGAGCCCCACACAGGGCTCCAGATTCTGATAGTGGCGGCCGTCGTGAACCCAGCACAGGGCCAGCTCCTCGGTCACCCGCTTAAACTGCTTGGCATCATCGCACACCAACAGACGCACCACCGGGTGTTCGGTCTCCGCGTGATAGGCGGCGATCAACGCCGCTTCCCGAATCCGGTCCCGGGTCCCCTGGCTCAGATCGGGCAGCTGCTCTGACAAGCGCTGTTGAAACTGCGCCTCCGTCCAATCCTGCTCCCGCGGCAACTGCCGCACCCCCTCGATCACCCCCGACGAGACCTTGAACTGGCGCAGCAGCTCGTAGGCCTCCTCATTGAGCCGGAAGATCCGCTCCCGATGATTCCGCAGTACATCGATCACCGTCATCCGGTCCTTGCGCGGCGTGGTGCTGTAGGCCGTGTAGAGGGGATTGCACAGGACATGACAATGCTGGTTTTCTCCGTCCACCCGGGTGCCGGTGTCATCCAACTGCTGCCAGGGGCTGCTCGCCAGCCCTGCCTCCACAATGGCCTCTTTCTCCTCCTGCAACCTCTCCTGCCCCTGCGCCAGCAGCCGCGAGATCTGACCCGAGGAAATCACCACCCCCACGTTCCGCAGCACCTCGGCGATCTTTGGCTCCGTCATGTTACCCTGATGGGCGAGCAGCAGAGAGAAGGTCTTCACATTCGGCCCGTATTCCCCCCCGTAGCCGGCCGGCAACGGCGCCAAGTAGGTCTTGCCCGTAGAGGCCGAGTAGTATTTCTCTTTCCGGAACTTCACGTTGTCGGTGCGGAGGTGCACGTCTTGCACCACCACCTCTTCATAACCTTTGAACTCAGCATCCACGGGCAGGGTCGCCCGATCCACCTTTAGCACTTCTTCGCGATCGATCCGAATCCTCTCCCGCTTGCCCTGCTTCCTGGACTCGTGACTTTCCCTCGGTTCCTTACGCTCTTTTTCCGAGGACCGGGAGGTAGTTCCCGTAGTGGTTCCCCCCGCCTCGCCGGACCCCGTGCCTTCGCTACCTCTGTCCCCACCCCCGCCTTTGCGACCCTGCAATTGTTCCCGCAAATAGTCGATTTCCGCCTGGGCCTTGCGCAGGTCGGCATTCAACTTTTCCACCAAGTTCAGCAGCAGGCGAATGCACTCGCGAGCTCGCTCCACATCCTGAAGGCTCGCCCCGTCGACGTTCTGCAGGATCTGATCGACCGCATTCCCGATGGGCTCTTTGCCACTCATGCACGGATAGCATACGCGAATCGGAGCAATTTGTCCAGTCCCTCAACTCGGTTTACCCCGATTTATGGGGATGATACGATCCTCGCTGGGTGATGACCCAGGTGGTGAATCAATACCAAGGCCGATTCAAAGCCCGGACTTTGCAAGTATGGCAACGGGCCTTTCAGGGGCTTTGCCGTTACTTGGTGCGATGCGGGTGGATGAGGGAAAATCCGCTGGCTAGTTTTCCCCTCCCTCGTCTACAACCGTATCGTCCTTATGTTTTTTCGCCTGGGGAACTTCGGCGGTTCTTTGACTACCTCCAACAGCGCATCGAGCGAGCCGCCCACGCGCGGGCCCTTTACCGGGCTCACTGCCATTACACCCTCATCATCTCCTCTATGCCTGCGGGTTGCGTGTCTCCGAAGCCGTGCACCTGGCCGTGGCGGATTACTC
>DATJKY010000763.1:0-1554 GCA_035490955.1 Terriglobia bacterium
AGATTTTTCCAGGAACGGGCGAATGACCTGGGAATATGGCGAGGCCATTGACGGCAACGTAGCCCTGCTCGGCGAATTGCAAGCGACGCAAGGCACGCTCGCACTCGCCTTATCCAACACGATCGAGGGGGCCCGCACGAACGCACGGTCCAGCTTAAGCGAAGGATATCATTCGATATGCCTACGATTCACTGCAGGCTGGCAGCAATGGGGGAAAAGCCTAGCTATTCCGGATGCCCCGCCCGACGTGCAGCGAGAGGCTTATCTTTCAGCGGTCGTTCTCAAAGTGCATCAAGACCGTACTTATCCCGGTTCGATCGTCGCCAGCCTGAGCATGCCGTGGGGAAATTCCAGCGATACCATTGGCGGCTATCATCTGGTCTGGCCGCGCGATTGTGTCGAAGCGGGTCTGGCGCTTTTGGGGATCGGACAGATCGATGACGCTCGCTCCATGTTGTCGTACCTCATCGCCATTCAAAACGAGGACGGAAGCTGGAACCAGAACTGCTTCCCCGACGGTCGCCCATTCTGGGGGGGTATTCAGCTCGACGAGGTCGGCTTTCCCATCGTTCTTGCTGCTAAACTCTCGGAACAAGATGCGCTGCGCGGATTGGGTGGCGTGGATGCCATGATCCGGCGCGCTGTCGGCTACCTCGTTCAGAATGGACCAATCAGCCCGCAAGACCGCTGGGAAGAGAATTCCGGTATCAGCCCTTTCACCCTGGCAATTGAGATTGTCGCGCTGATTGCCGCGGCCGAATTTCTCAGCGCTGCTGAACGCGACTTTGTCCTTTCGCTCGCTGATTACTGGAACGAGCGGATTGAGGACTGGACCTATGTCTCGGGAGGACCATTTGCCTCCCAATACGGGGTCGACGGCTATTACGTGCGGATCGGGCCCGCGGCAGTGCAGGGCGGCCTGTGCGGCCGCGTGAACGTGGCCAACCGGTGGGGTCAGAGCATGCCGGCGATCACGCTCGTCGGGATGGAGTATCTCCACTTGGCTCGCCTTGGGCTGCGGCGGCCCGATGATTACCGGATTCAAAACACGTCCAAGGTCACCGACGCGTTGCTCAAGGTCGAAACGCCGCTAGGTATTGCCTATCATCGTTATAACGAGGACGGCTATGGTGAGCATGCGGACGGGAGCCCCTACGACGGCAACGGCATCGGCCGAGCCTGGCCGCTGCTAACGGGCGAGCGCGGCCATTTCGAGCTGCAGCTTGGCGGCGATCCTTTGCCGTACCTCGAGATGATGACGCAGATGACGGGGCCAACTGGGCTTATTCCCGAGCAGATTTGGGACGGCCCGCCCGTGCCGGAGCGCGGATTGGATCCGGGCAAACCCACAGGAAGTGCGATGCCCCTGGTATGGGCGCACGCGGAGTTTTTGAAACTTTTGCGAGCACGTCAGGAAAAGCGCCCGATCGAACTGTTGAACAGTGTCGAGAAACATCTGCGTCGCAAGCCGGAGAGGGCCGGGAAATGGCATTGGCGCACTGACACACCATTCGATGCATTGCCTGAACAACGCGATCTCCTCGTTGAAATGGA
>DATJKY010000764.1:0-19727 GCA_035490955.1 Terriglobia bacterium
GTTGGGGTGAGAAACCAAGGGGTTCCTGGTATGATTGAGAGAACAAAGCCCGTAGTGGCAGGCGGTAGAGTTTATGGCTGCGCTTCTCCCTCTTGCTCTCGCGCTGTTGCAAACCCTCTCAAGCCAGGCGACGACCCAATCGGACACCCGGCAGTCTGCGCTAAAGCCCGAGGACATGTGCACGATCGAGGGTGTAGTTGTGAAGGCCACCACCGGCGATCCCCTGAAGAAAGCCGTCTTAACCCTGACCAAGGTGGAAGAGCACAATCAACCGAAAAACTCGACCAGCGATGCCAGCGGCCGGTTCCAACTCAAGAATATCGAGCCGGGCCGCTATCACCTTTACGCCAGCCGCAACGGCTACGCGCAGGAGGAGTACGGTCAGCGCACCTCTCACGGTTCCGGCACCATTCTGACGCTTGCCGCGGGGCAGCACCTCAAGGATATTTCCTTCCGGCTGACCCCCGCTTCAGTCATCGCCGGACATGTTTACGATGAAGACGGCGAGCCTCTGGCTGAGGCTGAGATCCAGGCACTGCGCTTCGGGTACGAAAAGGGACAGCGCAAACTGGCGCCGTCTAGGTTCGCCAGAACGAATGACTTGGGAGAGTACCGCCTGTATGGACTGCCCCCCGGCCAATATTACGTCAGCGCCTCCTACAATCCCCGGAGGTTTGGCAATGAGGGCCCTGAGGGCGGCTATGCAACCGTGTATTATCCGGGCAGCGCTGATCCCAGCCGCGCATCCGCGCTTGATCTGCATGAGGGCGACGAGCTGCCCGGAATTGACTTTACCCTCACGCCGGTCAAAACCTTCAACGTGAAAGGCCGGGTCTATGATGCTGTCAATAGCCGACCCGGGATACACGCAAATCTCTTCCTGCAGCCGCGGAACACCGAAGTCCAAAGATGGACCATGGCCTCCCAAAGCTTCGTGCAGGACCCTCAAGGAGTGTTTGAGCTGCACGGCGTCGTGCCCGGCTCCTACTACTTGCTGGCGGTGAATTTTGAGAGCGAGAAGCAATACTCGGCTCGAGAAGCCATCGAGGTGAGCGATGCCGATGTGGAAGGCGTCAGTCTTGTGATTGGACCCGGGATCGACCTGAAGGGCCGCATCCGCGTGGAGGGCAATGCGGCGCTGGATCCAAGTGTCCTCAACATCTGGTTGCAGCCCCGCGAGCAAATGACGATGTACTTCGGGGCCGGTGGATCGATCAAACCTGACGGCACCTTCACGATTTCGAACGTCGCGGATGACGACTACCGGTTCGAGGTAGGGGGTCTGCCGGAAGACTTCTACTTGAAGGCCGTGCGCATTGGGAGCAGCGATGTGCTGGCATCGGACCTCAGCGTGAGCCGCAAGCAGCCGCCCGGTGCGCTCGACGTAGTGCTGAGTCCCAACGGTGGGCGCATCGACGGCCGCGTGCTCAAAGAAGACAAGCCGTTCAGCGGCGCCACCGTTGTTCTAGTTCCCGAAGAGGGCCGTCGCAAAGAGGAGCGCTTCTACAAGTCCACCTCCACTGACCAGGATGGGCAGTTCTCCCTCCGCGGAATCACGCCAGGCGAGTACACGCTCTTTGCCTGGGAGACAGTCGAACACGGCGCGTATATGGATCCTGAGTTTCTGCATCCTTACAAGGATCGCGGCAAGCCGGTCCATGTGGACGAAGGCAGCCGGTTGAACTCGCAATTGGACTTGATCTCCGCCAATGAGCCAGCTGGACCCTAACATTGCCGATTTGCCATACCCGGTGGAAACGCCGGAGTTGCCCGCAGGGCAATTCCCTGAGTAGCCGTAGGTTTCAACCTGCCCTTCGGGCAACTTGCGAAGCGCCAGCCATTGCCGTAAGACAATCTAGTACTTCGTTTCGCAAGTTCGCGTACCGTTTCGCGCTTGTTCTCCTAGAAGATTGGCAGGCTTAAGCGCCCTATCGATTCGGAATGTAGGTACGCCTACGTGCGAAATGAAGTGCTAGGTCACCCATGCCAGGCATTCGCCGCCCCAGACTCGGACAGCATTTCATGGTCGACGCGAGCTACCGGCAACGTATCGCCGCGGTGGTGGACCTCCGGCCCGAAGATCTCGTGGTCGAGATCGGGCCCGGCCGAGGAGCGATGACTGAACTGCTTGCGGAGCGCGCCCGCGAGGTCGTCGCTGTCGAGCTGGACACGGTGCTAGCCGAGCAACTCCGGAAGAAGTTCGCGACCGGATCACCTGTTGAAGTGTTACAGGCGGACATCCTCGCCGTTGACCTTGCCGAGTTATGTCGTCACCACGGGGCCGAACGCTCGTTTGTGTTCGGCAATTTGCCCTACTATATCACCTCTCCGATCATCCACCACCTCTTCACTTTTCGCGACTTCATTCGGGCAATGGCGCTCGTGGTACAGCACGAAGTTGCCGAGCGGCTGGTGGCAGCACCGGGGAAGCGGGAGTACGGCTACTTGACCGTCTTCACGCAATTGTTCTCCCAGCAGCGAATCCTGTTGGCGGTTCCGCCCGGAGCGTTTGCGCCCCCACCCAAGGTCCAGTCCACTCTGCTGGAGTTCCAGATGCGCGAGAGGCCGCTTCTTCCAAAAGCTCAAATGGAGAGGTTCTTGCAGTTTGTGAAGCGATGTTTCGCGCAGAAGAGGAAGAATCTGCCTAATAACCTGGCAGGGTCTTACTCCCGGGCGCGCGTCGAGCTAGAACTGAACCGCCTCTCGTTGGCGCGTTCGGTGCGCGCCGAGCAACTGACCCTGGAGGAACTCCTTGAACTCTATCGCCGCTTGACGCGTCCGCCGACGTAGGGGCACTCCTTGTGGGTGCCCTCCTGGTTGTGCATCACGAAGTACTGGAACAGCGTTCGTAGATCTTCGTTAGATCCGCCAATCGCTTGCAAATAGGGTCCGTGAGCATATCAACCGTGAACCGCCACCGCCAGTTCCCGCCCGGCCGGCCGGGAAGATTCATTCGCGCCTCGCTACCCAGGCCCAAAACATCCTGGAGAGGAACAATGGCGATATCCGCCACGGAGGCCAGCACGGTGCGAATTAAGACCCAGTTCATTTCGCGGCCTTCAGTCCCGAGGTAAGCCAGAGCGAAGGCTTTTTCCTTCTGAACCTGTTGCGGGGTGCGCGTACTGTCGCCGGCGCCAGTGCTTGTCCACCAGCCAAATGCGGTGTCGTTGTCGTGCGTGCCGGTGTAGACCACGAAATGCCGCGCGTAGTTATGAGGCATGAACTCGGGCGCCTGGGGGTCTGTGCCGAAGGCAAACTGGAGGATGCCCATGCCCGGGAAGCCGAACCGGTCCCGCAGCGCTTCGACCTCCGGCGTGATCACGCCCAGGGTCTCAGCCACTATGGGCAACTCGCCGAGTGCCTTCTCGACCGCTTCGAACAATTCCTGTCCCGGTGCTTTCACCCAGCGCCCCCGCATTGCTGTCTTATCGGCGCCGGGAACTTCCCAGTAGGCTTCGAAACCCCGGAAATGATCCAGCCGGATGATGTCGACCAAACCCAGGGTTGCCTGAAAACGCTCGATCCACCACGAATAGCCGGACGCCGCCATGATATCCCACCGGTAAAGAGGGTTGCCCCACAACTGTCCTGTGGCGCTGAAGTAGTCGGGCGGCACCCCAGCCTGCACGGTGGGGTTGCCGTTGTTGTCCAGGTAGAACGACCCCGGTCGGGCCCACACGTCGGCACTGTCGTGTGCGACGAAGATGGGGATGTCGCCCATCGCGCGAATGCCATGCTGGTGGCAGTATTGTTTCAAAGCCGACCACTGTTTAAAGAACTGGTACTGCCAGTATTTCCTGGCCCGGATCTCATCCGCCAGTTTCGCCTGCCACTCCACCATTACCGCCGGCTGGCGCGAGGCGACGTCGCCCTCCCAGTCGTTCCATACCGCTTCGCCGCCGTGCGCGTCCTTCAGCGCCGCGAACAAAGAGTAGTTGTCGAGCCATCCGGCGTGCTGCACGCAGAAGGCTTCATATTGGGCGCGCTCGCGCGCACCCGCATCCCCTTTGAAGTTCTCGGCTGCCCTTTTCAAAAGGGGCATCTTGAACTTGATCACCCAGCCATAGTCGACGTATTGACTCGGAAACGATGGAGCATTGTCCAGATCTCGCGGCGATAGCGCACCTTCTTCAACGAGCTTCTCCAGGCTGATGAGCAGGGGATTTCCGGCGAATGCGGAAAAGCATTGGTAGGGGGAATCCCCGTATCCCGTGGGCCCAAGGGGCAACACTTGCCAGATGCGCTGTCCGGCACGAGCGAGAAAGTCAGCAAAGCGGTACGCTTCGGCCCCCAGGTCTCCAATACCGAAGCGTCCCGGCAACGATGTGGGGTGCAATAGAATGCCCGCGGATCGTGGAAATTTCATGGCTGCATCCTATGACGTTTCACCGCCGGGCACAAGACGTCCCCTGCCTGCTAAACCGAACAGGGACTCGATTTTGACGTTCATCTCTCCGGCCGCTACAGCGATCTCCGACATCACGTCAAGATAAGCTCAGCCTGTCATGCTGGGCGGAGCGAAGCATCTGCTTTTCCTGCGCGTCCACAAGCAGACCCTTCATCGCTACGGCATCGAAATGACGGTGCGGTAAGCTTCCAGCTGCTATTTAGGTGAGGAAGATGATGGCCGCGGGAGTTCCCACTGGAGTGTATCGACCGGTGAATGTAAGGCGGCCGGTTTGGCGGTTAACGCTGAAAGTGGTGATGGCGTCGCTCCTCTGGTTGCACAAATACAGGAAGCTTCCCGTGGGATCGATGTTGAAGCTTCGGGGATAATCGCCTTCAGTCGATACTTCCCCGGAGTAGGTCAGGATACCGCCTGCACCGACGGAAAAGGCAGCGATCGTGTTATGGAGCCGGTTGGCGGCATAGACGAATCTTCCGTCGGGCGAAACCATAACCTCCGAAGTAAAACTTGTACCGGTGAAGCCTGGGGAAGGGTGGAAACACTTTGCACTGCGGCTAGCACTCCGCCGGTTGAGTCGTAGTCGAACAACACTAGCGTGGAGGCTTCTTCCTGCAGCGAATACAGCCATTGTCCATTGGGATGAAAGGCAAAATGACGCGGGCCGTCTCCCGGAGGCAGTGGGACAAACCCCGGGGCGTTGGGAGAAAGGGCGCCGTTTTGCACATCGAACTTCCAAATGAGGATCTGGTCCAGTCCCAGATCACTGGCGAGGACGAACAGGCCCGCCGGATCAGACTGGATCATGTGCGCGTGAGGACGATCGTGGCCGCTGATCGCAAAGCTTCCCGGAGGAGCGCTGGTAGCATGCTGCGGTCCAACCTTTCCCAAGTCCACTTTGACGTCTGTCGCGGGCCCGAGTTCGCCGTTCGAACGGATAGGAAGTACTGCGACACTTCCTCCGGCGTAATTGGCAACCAGTACGTACTTGCCCGAGGGATGGACGCTTAGATGTGCCGGGCCCGCCCCTCCTGAGCTGACCGTTCCGAGCAACGTCAAGTGCCCGCTGGGGCGAGTGATCGAGAACGCGCTCACCGAGCCGGAGTTTGTGCCCTGAAAAGTTGAGGTCTCATTCGCCGCGTACAAGTGTGTCCCAGCGGGATTGAAAGCGAGCCACGACGGGTTCGACTCATCCGCAAACAGGTCGCGCTGTGAGAGACCCCCGGTTGAAGGGTCCATCTGAAACAAATAGATGCCCTGTCCATTGCCCTTACTGCCCTCCGGCCCTTGCGGTGAACTGTAACTGGCGACGTAAGCCAGAATCGAGCCGGTCCCTGGGTTTGCCCGGCCCCGTTGCGCCAGGGCGCGCGGGCTCCGAGTTGCCACCAAGGCCGCGAGGCCCTGCAGAAAGTCACGACGCGACGCCTTGCCGGCAGCGTGCCCGGTGGCCGATGTTTGAATCTCAACTTCATGAGTTAAGTTTTTTGGCAACATTGCAAGCAAGAGACCCCTCACCCGGCTCTCCCGCGACGCGGGATCGCCACCCTCGGGAGAGGGTGGAGTTTCTAGATTTTTTGCCCTCTCCGTTGGGAGGGTGGCGGAGCGTAGCGCGCCGATGAGGGGTCAACTCGCCGGTCTCAGACCCAGCTTGGCTAACTTACCGCGGTGTAGCCTCCGGCAGACCACCATCAACAGGGAGTGTTGCACCGGTGGTGGGCGTCTGGCGGGTGGCGAAGAAGAGTACAGCCCTGGCGACGTGTTCTGCCGTAACCCTGACCTTTAGGAGATTGCGTTTCTGGTAGTACTCTTCCAGCCCCTTCTCGTCAAGCCCCCTTGCCCGCATGCGGTCAGGTCCAACCTCGGCCCACAGGCCTGACTTGCGTGTCCCGTGAGAAAACACAGCATCCGGAGAGACCATGTTTACCCGCACTCCGATCTCGGCCATTTCAAGGCTGGCGATTCGGGCAAGCTGATGCGCCGCAGCCTTTGTGGCGCTGTACGCGCCAAAACTCGCGCCTGGAGCAAAGACGTTTTTGGTTGAAACCAGAACGATATCGCCGCCCGTTCCTTGATACCGGAAATGTCGGCCGGCCTCCGAAAGCATCAGCAGCGCCCCTTCAGTGTTCACCCGGTCGAGTTGCCTGAATCCCTCCAGCTTCATATCCTCCAGGGAGGATACAAGCGCCCTCCCCGCATTGATGACGACCAGGTCCACGCCACCCCACATCTTAATAACGGCTTCGAATCCCCGGGTGACAGAAGCCGCGTCCGTTACGTCAAGCGGAACGGCGAGGACACGGTCCCCAAAGCTGCGCTTCAAGTCGGCGGCTAGCTCTTCGAACGGAGGCCCAGCCAAATCAGAAACCGCGACATGACAGCCACTCTTGAGCAGTCCCTCAGCAATGGCCGACCCGATTGCTCCCGCTGCCCCAGTGATCACGCCAACTTCTCGTCCAAGCGGTAACTCATCGCTCTTTCCAAGTTTGGCGTACTGAAATGATTGGTACTCCATATCGAAGAGATCGCTTTCGGACAGTCCTTGGTACGTCCCCATCGCGGCCACGCGGGCTTTGACGGCCAGCGTGTGAGCTGTTATGTCACAGGCGACCTTGGCGGCATGTACATCGTTCCCGGCCGAGATCGCTCCCAGTCCCGGCAGCAGGAGAACCCGGGGACTCGGATCAAAGGCCCTGATTTCGCGCGGCATTCGTGCCGAATACCTCTCAACGTAGGCCTTGTAGGCAGTGGCGTAATCCTGGAGAGCTGTGCTGAGTTGTCGGCGAAGCTTCGAGGGGTCCGCATAAGCCGGCTCATCAAGCCAGAGAGGCAAGGCCTTGGTGCGAATCAAGTGATCTGAAGTCAGGGGCGAGGTCAGGGCGATCTGTTTGCCCCGGTCAGAATCGACGAAATCCAGCGTCTCTCGATCGATCAGCGATTGCACGATAACTCGGCGCCAGGGGCGATCGAGGTCTCCGCTGGGCACGGCCAGGAGGCCCCGGACGAGCGGTGCAACCGAGGCCAGCCTCTGTTCTGCCAAGGACGGTGGTGTCGAAACCTGCACTACCAAGGGCCGGGTCGCGCGCTCAGCCAGGTATTGCTCGGCCCGGGTCACCAGCTCGATGGTGGCCTGGTAAGACTCATGCGCGGTCGCTCCCCACGTGACCAGTCCATGCCGCATCCAGACCATGGCCTTGCTTCCCGGCCGGGACTCGTATGCTTCCGCTGCGGCTTTGGCCAGTTCGAAGCCCGCCCTCACATAGTCGAGGATGAGCACAGAATCGCCCAGCGCCTGGCGCACATGCTTCTCACCCTCCGTCTGATTGGTGAGCGCCAGTATGGCGTTCGCGTGAGTGTGATCGATAAACTTTGGGGGTAAGAAGGCGTGCGCCAGCGTTTCAAGAGAAGGCGTTGCGGCGTGAGGATTGAAAAGATGGGCGCGGAACTGGTCAGCCATCAACACGTCCGAGAGTTCCTGGAGCACCCGAAGTCTCTTGAGGAACTCGAGATCGACTCCCGAATGTCCATCGGGCGAGATATCCGCCAGGTTGTAGCCCGAGGCTTTAATGTAGAGGGCTGGGATTTGCTCCCCCAAGACGCTTGTGGCGTAGCTCTTGACGGACGTGTTTCCACCTCCGTGAAGCACCAGACGCTCTTCAGCGCCGAGAAGGCGGCTTGAGTAAGTCCGTAGGGCCAAGTCCTCACCCCATTGCGGAGCGTACTCAGCCACAAACCGGCAGGCTTCGTCGTCTGACCAGCGATCTTGCATACGTTTCAGAAGTCAGAAGCAAGGAGCAAGGAGCAGGAGCAAGAAGCCAGGAGCCAGAAGCAATCTGGTGTCCTGAGTCAGAAGTTCGTTGAGAAATTCAGCTCCCGAATTCAGCTCCGGAGGATGACATAACGTAGCCCACGAAGCTGTGAAAAAATCCCAGCTCACGGGGCTGGCGCACACCTTCAGGTGTGCGTTTTCACGAGTTTCGCAGACCTTAAGGTCTGCGCCAGCCAATTTCTTCACATCTTCCCAGCCGTGGGTTGAGGCACCTTCCCTCTCCCCCTTCCCCTCTCCCGCGGGGTGCCGAAGGCGTGGTGAGGGCCGTTCCCTCTCCAGGGCTGCGCCCTGGGCTAAGATATTTCGCCCCTTCGGGGCTGCGCTCGCTGCACTTCCGCGCACCAACGAACTTTTGACTCAGGACACGGTTTCCTGGTTCCCACTTTTTGCTTCTTACTTCTGACTTCTTACTTCTGACTCCTGGCTCCTTGCTTCACCCCTTCCAACATGAATCGAACGTTGGCTTCCGGCGTCTTACCATCAAATACAGCACTGCCCGTAACGATGAGGTCCACACCCATGGCAGCCACAGAACCGATGTTGTCACGCGTTATACCACCATCGACGCCCACCAGTATCTCGTGCCGGGAGTCAGTAATCATCCGCTTCGCTTTTTCGACTCGCTCTCGTGTGGAGGGAATGAACCTCTGCCCACTCCAGCCCGGATTGACGGCCAGGATCAGGATTAATTCCAGTTCGTCAAGGAGAGGTTCCAGCACTTCGAGCGGCGTTCCCGGATTGAGCGCCACTCCACGCACGAGACCCCGCAAAGGGTCGCCGGCGTTTTTCATCGTCTTCATCTGCTGCAGAACGCGATGAACGTGGGAGCAAGCCTCAGCATGAATTGTAAGTACGTCGGCCCCGGCCGCCACATAGTCCGGCACCTTGTTCATAGGTGCATCGATCATCAGGTGGACGTCTTTGAGCAGAGACGTGCTCATGGCCTTGATGACGGGCGGGCCCACGGTCATCATCGGGCAAAAGCAACCGTCCATAACATCCACATGAACCACCTTGACGCCCGCCCGCTCCAGAAGCGACAACTCCGAGCCCAGCGAAAGGAGATCGGCAGTCAGGATGCCGACGCTGATCATGGGAGACGAGTTGCGGAGAATCTCGAAGACGGTGGGACCGGCCATATTTCAGCTCTCAGCTTTCAGCCGTCAGCCATCAGCAGAAACCGTTTTCCAGATTCTTGCTTGCAGAGAGCTGACAGTAAGTAGCGCAGACTTTCGCCTTTCAGAAAGTCTGCGGCTTGTCCCGGCGAAAAACCGCAGGGTTCCGAAGCATGAGCTCTGCGCTACCGACTGCCGACTGTCAACTGACTTTCCTGCCTCAGGGTCTCATAGAGATCGAAGGCGTGCTCGGGTTTCATGAGCTCGTGGACCACCTTGCCCACGGCTTGGATCATAGCTGCCGGAGCTTCCGATTGGAAAATGTTCCGGCCCATGTCCACTCCGGCCGCACCCTCGCTCACGGCTCGGTATGCCATGGTCAAGGCGTCAATTTCCGGCAGCTTCTTGCCGCCGGCCATGACGATGGGCACCGGGCAAGAAGCCGTCACGGTGTCGAAGCCCTCCGCCACGTAGTAGGTTTTTACGAACTGGGCACCGAGTTCGGCACAGATCCGGCATGCAAGCCGAAAGTATTTGGCGTCGCGCACCATGTTCTTACCCACGGCCGTCACGCCCAGGACGGGAATCCCGCAGCGCAGGCCTGAATCGACCAGACGAGTCATGTTATGGACCGTCTGGGTCTCGTAATCACCGCCGATGTACACTTGCACCGCCAGCGCCGATACGTTGAGCCGCACCGCATCTTCGATATCGACCGCAAGCTGCTCGTTGGACAGTTCCTTGAGAATGCTCGGTCCGCCGCTGGCTCTCAGTACCACGCCGGATGTGAATGACGACGGAACGATGGCGCGCAGAACTCCGCGGGTAAGCATCAAGGCGTTGGTGTAGGGCAGCAAAGGCAGGATGTTGACATCAACGCGCTCCAGCCCGGTCGTCGGGCCCTGGAAGTACCCGTGATCGATCGCCAACATGACGGTGCGTCCGCTGGCGGGGTTGAAAACACGCGCCAGCCGGTTCTGCATTCCCCAGTCCAGCGCTCCCGATCCCTTCAGAAAAAATGCCCCGTTTTTGGCGGCAATATGGAGGTAAAACTCCTTGCTATCGGTCCCGCCATCCAGGTCAGCCATATTTCGCGACTCCTTTTCACCAGGGTTGTGACATCGCAATTCGCTTGATTGTATATGAAACTGGGTAGTGAAAGGTAGTGGCTGCAGCCCTATGGAGCCCTATAGGATTCCTTCAAGTACTCTTCATTCGTACCGCAGTGCCTTCATCGGATCGACAGACGACGCGCGGCGTGCGGGCACCAGACAGGCCAACGCCGCGACGCTCGCCATCAGCAGCGTCATCCCGAAAACAATACTCGCCTGAATCGAGCTGCCTTCGACCCACTGGGACACCAAGCGGTTGAGAGCCAAGCTCAACAAGACTCCGGCCGCCAAACCAGACCCAACGCTCAACGTGGCTGACGCAAACACGCTGCGCAGGAGGTCGCTCGACGTCGCTCCCAATGCCATGCGAATGCCGAACTCATTCGTCCGCTGTGCCACACTGTAGGACACGACGCTATACAGGCCTACTGCGGCCAGCGCCAGGGCCAGAAAAGCAAATGCGCCGAACAGCAGCGCCATCAAGTGTTGCCCTGCCCATTCCCTTTGCTCCTTGATCCAATCTTCCAGGCTGCGCACGTGCCCGGCCGCCTGCTGGTCGGCATCGACCGAGTGAATCTGCTGGCGCACTCCATGCAGAATCGAGAGCGGCGGTACCTGGGAGCGCACCAGGATTTGCGTCCACGGCCGCATGTACAGCGTATAGGGGACGTAGATGCCCGGTTTCACCGGCTTGCCCAGGCCGTCGTCGCGAGCGTCGGCAACAACGCCTACGATTTCCAGCCATTGATCGGGTCCCTGAATGGTCACAGTGATAGGCGGCTCCGTCTTCAGGTCAGGCAGGCGGATCTGGTGGCCAACCGCATCTCCGTTAGGCCAATACTGCGATGCCAAAGTGTTGTTGATGACGGCTAGCCGGGCGCCGCGCAGGGTTTCCGATTTGGTCCAGATCCGGCCCGCGAGCAGCGGGATCTGCAATAGGGGGAAGTATTCCGGGCTCACAAAGTTGAGGCGCGCATGCTGCTGCTCCAGCGCCGGCTTGCCTAAAATCTCGAACTTGTTGTCCCATCCGTTGTCGGGCGGCGTCGCGTTGGTCGAAAGGCCCGCCATCGTGACTTCCGGCATCGCTGCTACCTTCTGCAGGAGCTGGTCGAAATACGTGGCGCGCTTCTCCCAGGTGATATAGCTGTTGTCATGTACGGGTATGCCCACCGACATCACGTTGTGCGGGTTGTAGCCGAGGCTGGTGCGATTAAGCTTGATAAAGCCTTGGATGGCGGCACCGGCAGTTGCGAGTAACAACAGCGTCAGTGCGATCTGCCCTGCGATCAAGGTGCTGTGCATGCGTTTGCCGCGGACCCTCCCCATCACCCTCTGCCCGCTCGCCTGCATCACTTGTGCAACTTCAGGGCGGCTGAGTTGCAACGCCGGGGAGAGTCCGAAGAAGACACTGGTGAAAATGGCCAGCGCCACGCTGAAGCATAGGACGGGCAGGTTGACCCTGATCGCTGCTTCGTGGGGAAAGGAGAACTGCGGAAGTAAAGTGACGATGAAAGCCACCGTACGATAGGCCAGCAGAACACCCAGCGCCGCGCCCGAGAGCGACAGCACCAGCGATTCCGTCAGCAGTTGTCGCAGCATACGGACGCGGCTGGCGCCGATCGCGGCGCGCACCGCGAACTCGTGCTCGCGCGCCGTTCCTCGCGCCAGTAGCAGAATCGAGACGTTGCCGCAGCCGATGGCGAGCAGCAACCCCACCGCGCCGAGTAGCAGGATGAGCGTGTTACCAAGCTCCTTGACGAAGCGCTCGTTCAACCCTTGCACCTTGACGCGGAAGCTGTCCGATGGAAAGTGCGATGGCGTCTCCTTGGCGAACTGTTCCATCAACGACTGGAACTCAGCGTCGGCTGCCTCATGGCTCACTCCGGGCTTCAGCTTGGTATCGATCTGGTAGGACCGGGCGGGATCGGCAGTGAGTTTGAGCGGCAGGTAGACATCACCATCACCCCAAGTGAAACGCGGCTGTGCCACGCCGACAATCGTGTAGTTCTTGTGAACCAGTTGAATGGCCTTCCCAACCACATCGGGATCGCCGTTGTAATGGCGTTGCCAGAACTTGTAACCGAGCACGACTACGGGCTGCGGATCCTGACCTTCAGGAGCGTCCGCCGGGATCAGGCCCCGCCCTACCAAGGCTGGCACGCCGAAGTGATCGAAGCCGTTCCCGGTGAAATAAACTGCGTTCACATCTTCAGGAAGGTCGCTGCCGGTGGTGGTAAGGTTCCAGCCATCTTCAGCGACGGCGCTTTCCACCGCTTGCGCCTTTCGATACTGCTGGTACTGGGGGCCGGTCAGACCGAACCAGCGGTCTTCGCCGGCTTTGTTCTTGGCTGTCAGGTGAACCATGCGATCGGAGTTCGCGTAGGGGTAGGGATCCAGCAGAACCGCGTAGACGACGCTGAATACTGCCGTGGTGGCGCCAATGCCGAGCGCCAGTGAAAGGATCGCCGTCGCCGTGAAGCCTGGACTCTTCTGAAGTTGGCGAAGTGCGTAACGGAGATCTTGTACGAAGTTCTGCATCGTACGCTCCCACTTATACCGATTCGAAGTCCTTACCTGCGTTTAGACGCAGGCTGCTGAAAAAGGGTGGCAGTCATGTTGAGGGTCGCCGCGGCGGCCTGTTTCTTGTTGAAAACATAAAGATAGGGGTAGGGAGGATCGTGTGGTCTCGCTCCCCCCTCCCTCACGAACCGGACGGGCGGTTCTCCCGTATCCGGCTCTCCGGTCGAGGGTTTTACCTCCGAGAGGATTGACGAGCTGAGGCGTGGGCTGCGACCAAGGAGAGTTGTCTCCTCATCGCCGTCAACCGGACGGTTACGCTGAACGAAGCGGCAAGAAGAATACGTTCAGAGAGCGAGCGCCTTGGGCGCCGTGCACCAAGGTGGCTTCCACATCCGCGGTCGCCGAGGGTCCCATCATGAAGCATCCGTAAGCTGTCTCGTTAAGTCGCACCCGGCGATAGGCCGCGTGCATATCCGGCACGATCTCGCTCGGGTCCAATAGAACAATAAGGTGTTGGGATAAGAAGGCCAGGGCGTCCACAACCAGGTCTTCCTGGGTCAGCCAGACGGCGCCTCCCTCCGCAACGCCGAACTGCGCGCGGACAACGCCTACGTCGACGTCTGCGAGTTCGTGTGGATCGTGAACGGTTTCCACCCGGCGCGTACCGGCGATTTCCGGCACCGCTGAGCAAATCACCTTGGCCCCAGGATGCAGTGCAACCAATTTGGCCTCGGCCTCCGCCACGCTTCCCACATCGTGAGCTGCTGCACCGGCCTCCTGGAGACGCTGCTCAAACACGGGCTTGAGGGGGCCGGCCGGCCGTTGAAAACCGGGGATCCGCGGGTGTTCCAACTGTCGCTGCGGCAGGTTGTTGCGGATCGCGCTCAGAATGGTTTCACGACTGATTTTGGACGTTGGCATGTTTGCTCCGATTCGCCAGATACCACTCGCGGAAGGTTTGTTTCGTAAGTTGCGGAAGCTCTCGATCGCGTGCCCATGGATTCAAAGAACGGTTGTAGACCAGGAAGTGCGGCGCGTAATCGAGCGCCGGCTCGGCAGCTTTCTCTATTACATGGTACTCCTCAGGGTGACCGAATACATGCCCAGCAACGGCAAATGACAGGCGTTTTGCCAGCGGCAGGTACCCCTTTTTCGCCATCACCCGCCGCCACTTCAAAATTTGATCGCTGATGTCGATTTTCACCGGGCACACTTCCGAGCATGATCCGCACAAGGTCGAGTGGAACGGCAGTTCGCTGTATTTGAATTCGTCGAACGTGGGGTCGAGGATGACGCCGATGGGGCCCGAATAGGTTGCGCCGTAAGCCAGACCGCCGCTGCGCCGGTAGACCGGGCAGGTGTTCATGCAGGCGCCGCAGCGGATGCACTTCAGCGAATGCCAGAAATCGGGCATGCCAAGCCGGCGGCTTCGCCCGTTGTCAACCAGCACGATGTGCAGTTCCCCACCCTTCCTCGGGCCGGTGAAATGGGAGGAATATTGCGTGAGTGGAGTGCCTACCGCACTTCGAGAGAGCAGCCGCAGAAACACACCCATGTCTTCCACTCGCGGGATCAGCTTCTCAATGCCGATGCTCGCAATATGGAGCGGCGGCACCGAAGCCCCAATGTCGGCGTTGCCTTCATTCGTGCAGACCGTGAAGGTTCCCGTTTCGGCAGTGGCGAAATTGCAGCCCGTCATACCCGCTCCCGCCACTAGAAATCTTGGACGAGCGTTGTTTCGCATGGCCTCAGTCAGAAAGTGCGGGTCATCGTTATGAGGATCGGTACCGATGGTGCGGGCGAACACTTGCGCCACGTCCTGGCGTGTTTTGTGGATGGCGGGGAACACAATATGGCTGGGCGGCTGACCATCGAGTTGTTGGATTCGTTCACCCAGATCCGATTCGATCACCTTGATTCCGCGGTGCTCGAGGTACGGCGTCATGCCGCATTCCTCCTGGAGCATGGACTTGCTCTTGATCAGTTTCTTCACGCCGTGGTCCTGGAGGATGGAGTGCACAACGTCATTGTGCTCCGCGGCATCCAGCGCCCAGTGCACGTGTGCGCCACGCTTGGTGGCATTCGCCTCGAACTCTTCCAGGTAGTGGTCGAGGTGAGTGAGCGTATGCTCTTTGATCTTCGACGCAATCTCCCGTAATTCCTCCCATTCCGGGATGGCCGCTGCCTCCTTGTCACGCCGCTGCATCGTCGCCCACAAGAAGCGATCGTGCATCGGTTCGTGGACCTGATCACGAATGATGAATAGCTCGGCTGCCGCCGCGGGATCGACGCGCTTCGCGTTGCTCATCCCAAGCACCCCCTTCTCTTAAAATGGCCCGCCATTCAATACCTGCGCGACATGGATGTATTTGAGATCCAGCCCTGCCCGCCGCGCCACACCTTGCTGGTGCATTAGGCACGACATATCGGGCGACACCACGTATTCAGCTCCGTGGCGAACATGATCGTGCGCCTTCTCGAGCCCCATGCGGGCGGAAACGGCCTCGTCCGTCACGCAGAAGGTGCCGCCAAAGCCGCAGCAGTCATCCGGCCGATCCACGGGTACGAGCACCAGGCCCTTGACCTTGGAGAGCAGGTCCACGGTCTTGTTGAATGGAATGCCCATGATCTCGGATGGCTTGGCGATGCCGAGACCGCGGATCGAGCTACAACTATTGTGCAATGCGACCGAATGTTGAAACTCTGCCCAGGGGAAGGAGTCCACCTTCAAAATATCGTGGAGGAATTCGACCAACTCATAGGTATGTTGACGAACGTGCTTCACATCGTCGGTCTGCTCGAGACTGTCAAAGTGGCATCGGACCTGCTTGACGCAGCTTCCGGCCGGCCCAACGATGCAATCGTAGCCCTTGAAGTTCTCAATAAAGAGGCGTTCGGCTGCCGCGGCGTTGACTTCGTCCCCGCTGTTGGACATGGGCTGGCCGCAGCAAGTTTGGTTGAGCGGGTACCCCACATCGAGCCCGAATCTCTCCAGAAGCTCTAAAGTCGCTACGCCAACCTCGGGATAGATCAGGTCGATATAGCACGGTATAAACAGACCGATCCTCATGTTCTCCGGGGATGTCCCTTGGCGTGTCGCTTCGGTTTGTGTTGCCACTTTGCTTCTCCTTTAAGTCCTTGATTCGGCCAATTGTCGATTCAGCCTCGACAGCATCCACTTCTCAACGTGATCCTAACGAGGCTCGGCCTCACACCGAGCCGTGACCCTCAGCGACGCATAACCCCTCACCCGGCTCTCCCGCGACTGCGGGATCGCCGTCCTCTCCCCCAAGGGAGAGGGCAAGAAATCTGAAAACTCCACCCTTTCCCAAGGGTGGTCCTGCGTCGCGGGACCGGGTGAGGGGTCTCTTGCTTGCCTGATGATGAGCAAGAAAACTTTCACTACGTCGCCCACTAGGTTCTCCTGAGAACCGCAAAATGATTCGTCTATAGCTGGAAGCGCGATCGTCTCGTCCGCCCCTTTTTCCTCCACCGGGGTTCTCGACAGCCCCCCTGGTAGCCTCACCGCAGCGGCCAGCGCAAGAGCGGGCGAGACGCCCGCGTTCCCAGGTATCAACGCCACAGCACGGCATCAAGGCGCTCGTTTTTTCGGAGCCTGATACCTACGATCGGCCCGGTGTCAGAGGCCTTGCAGAATTTCCGACAGGAACCACGTCCGGCGCTCGGTTTGATCAATCCATACCTCGATCAGGCTGGCAGTGCCGACGTCGTTGTATTTCTCGCAGGTTTCATGGGCGGAGCGGAAATAGCGCGTCAGTGCCTGATTATCGGCGTTAAGTTCTGTCAGCATTTCTTTCGGGGTGACGCTTTCATCATTGTTGTCCTTCAAGCGTTGGTGCCGGGAGATATCGCTGATCGAGCGCAACGTGATCCCGCCGATTTTGCGTCCACGTTCGGCAATATCATCGGTCATGGCAAAGATCTGTTCAGCGTGTTCGTCGAGCAGCAGGTGGTAATCCCGGAAGTGCTGCCCCGTCATGTGCCAGTGGAAATTCTTGGTCTTCAAGTACAGTGCGAAGACATCGGCCAGCAACTGGCGCAGGGCGGTTGTGATCTCGGCGACGCCGTCTTGGTTGAGATCAGTCGGTATTTCATGCATCGCCTGGGGTCGTCCCTTGGCTTGAGCTGCAGCTTCCTTTGGCATTTTCGTTTCTCCTTTATGTGGTTTTAATACAAAACATGGCTCACACACCACCTCACAGGGCGGCCTAACCGCAACCTAAAAGCAGATTCCTCGCTCCGCTGCGGATCTGCTTTTCTTCGTGCCTCGCGAAGAGACTGGCCCTTAGTGCCTTGTTGCCGGCAAGTTTCATGGCGCTCGCGAGCCACGGCATCTCGCCGACGTGAAAGCTCCGTTGCCCGAACCGCTCGATGACAGGGCGGCAACGCTCTATCGCTTCTGCGGGACCGCCAAGAAGTATGAAGAGCTCCCGTTTCGCGGCCATGTCAGGATTGCCGAGCACCGGCATTGCCACCAGGTTTTGGTCGAGCTTCCGATGTGCGGCATCAAGCTCCCGGCAGAAGGCGACACCGATCGTGCTGGTGGACATCAGATAGACAGGCCCGAAGTCAACGCCGGAGCCAAGCTCCTTCAAGAACTTGTGCTCGCGTGCTTAGTTCAAAGCGTCCGGACGCACAATCTCCATCAGCCGGTGATTGTCTCTGTAGTCCACGGGCACCCCGATAACCACAGGGCCTTGCATCGCGAGGGCCTTCTTGATCGTGGAAGAGATCTCATCGGGCGCTTCTATCCGTAACCCCTTGGCGCCAAAGGCCTCGGCAAACCGCACAACATCCACGGGACCAATTTCTACACCAGAAAGCCTCCCATATTTCGCCATTTGTTGAATGCCAACCATGTCATAAAAACCGTCAATCCAAACCAGGTGAACGAGGTTGCACTTTAGCCGGACTGCGGTCTCGAGCTCCATCGCGGAAAACAAGAAGCCCCCGTCGCCCGATATGGAGATCACTTTCTCATTGGGGCGAACCAGGCAAGCCGCAATCGCCCATGGCAGACCAACGCCGAGCGTCTGTTGCCCGTTGGTCATCAGGATCTGCCGTGGACGAAAGCTGTAAAGGTGTCGAGCCAGCCAGATATGAAACGATCCCATATCCAAACACAGCGTCATGTCGTCGCTCAGCAACGCCTGAAGCTCGTGGGACAGACGCAGGGGATGAATGGGGACGCCGTCAAAGGCGGCGGCGCGTTCGGCGAAGATCGCCCGGTCTCGGCCAACTTCACTGAGGAGCGCAGTATCTGCGGCCACGGTTTGCGGGACTAGTTGGGCTGCTAGAGCTCGAAGAGTTGCCGCGATGTTCCCGGTCAATTCAAGTTGCGGGCGATAGTTGTTGTCGATATCCGCTGGAACGATGTCTATATGGATGAGATTACGCTTCTTACCTTGGTTCCAGAGATCGGGTTCGTACTCGATGGGATCATACCCAACGGTAACAACCACATCAGCTGCATCAAGCAGTTTGTCCGCTGGCTGAGTATGGAATAGACCGATTCGGCCGCCGAATCGATCGAAATGCTCTCGCGGTACGACCCCCGCCCCCTGGTAAGTGCACACCACCGGAAGCTTCGTCTTGGCGAGTAGTCCGCGTACAGCCTCTGCCGTGCTCTTCTCACTGGCGAGCAGGCCGAGTAGCAACACGGGTCGCTTGGCGCTGCTGATTAGACGGGTTGCCGCGGCGATCGCGTCTGCATCCGCGGATCCGAAGATTTGGGGTGCAGCTGGGGTCAGCACCTCGCCATCTGCTCTTCCCATCATGATATCTTTGGGAGCACTGATGAACGCGGCCCCCGGTCTTCCGGACTCGGCAGCGCGGAAAGCGTTGGCGATGACTTCGGAAACCGAATCCGGGGAGTCGATTTCCGCGCTGAACTTGGTGACCGGCCGGAACAGGCTGACCGTATCCATGCTTTGATGCAGCTGCTTCAGGCGATCAGCGACGGGCACCGCGCCTCCGATGGCGACTACGGGATCGCCCTCGGAATTCGCGGTGGCCAAGCCGGTAACCAGGTTGGAGCACCCCGGCCCGGACGTGACCAAGGCCACTCCCGCTTTTTCGGTCATGCGACCGATGCCGCCAGCGATGAACGCAGCGTTTTGTTCATGCCGGCAGACCACGGTCTTGATTTTGGAATCTAGGAGCGTGTCGAAGACCTTATCGATCTTTGCCCCAGGTACCCCGAAAATGTATTCGACTCCCTGAGCCTCCAGACTCTTCACTAGTAATCCGGCGCCTGTCTGTGGGGCCGGCTTTGTAACTGTTGTACTCATTTTTTCTCTCCCTCCGCTCGTGTGAGATCCTCCGTCGGATCTCGGCGCAGGTTGGCTTTCAGAAAATCTTCGGTTTCGGGCAGCGCGATGTGGTAATAGCCCTCGCGCTGGATCTGTAAGTACAAGTTTGTTCCAC
This sequence comes from Terriglobia bacterium, assembly GCA_035490955.1. Lineage (GTDB taxonomy): Bacteria > Acidobacteriota > Terriglobia > UBA7540 > UBA7540 > DATJKY01. The sequence goes on from DATJKY010000764.1 coordinate 19,426, forward strand.
GGCATTGGAGGAGGTGACCGCCCTGGGCCCGATCGGCCGAAACGAAGTGGAGATGGTAGCCCGGCACGTTGAACGTTTTCGCGTACTCGGGAGTCCAAAACCCTACGAGTGTTCCCGAGATATCGCGAAATTCGAACTCGGGTTGAACCGCAGCCGCCTGGACTAACGGCACACCCTCCTCAGTGCGGCACATCGCTCGCGTGTGCACGTAGTCAAACTTTCCGTCCACCCTTAAGGCGTAGAAGATGTTATCGGAATGGCGGAGACGGTCGAACCGGGACGTCAGGTGCCCCAAATCCGGG
>DATJKY010000765.1:0-3151 GCA_035490955.1 Terriglobia bacterium
GGCGTTGGTGTCTCGCCCGCTGTGGCGTGGGCATCCTGCGCATACCCGCGAAGGCTCTGCCTTTCTGTCCGGTGGCCCTGGCTAAATGCTTTATTCTTGAGCCTTTCTGCATATCAGGCGACCAAGCCGTGATTTATTCCTATCGCGGCATAGCCGCAACCAAACGAAAGGGCCGAATCACCCCAACAGACCGAAGCTCCGTGAAAATCGTCGCAAGAAACTCCGCAATAGTAGTACACCTACGGGCGCCACTGGGTGAGATAGAGTGTCCGCGACACTCCTATTTGCTCGAGGTTCCTGTGAAACTGAAGGACTCCGAGCGGGCGCGCAAGTCCTTGTCCAGTTCGATCCGGGCGACAAAGCCTTTGTTAGGAGACGAGGGGGAAAAGAATCGTAAGTCGCGCAGGAGAACTTCAGAGCCGTTGTCGTTCTCGGACACCTCCGCCCACAGGAATCGAGCAAAGCCGGCGAAGATGGCGCCCGTCCGGGACTTCAACGCAGCGTCTAAGACCGGCGAGGGTTGGGGCCGGTGAAAGACCTCGGTGATGCTGGCGTCCACGTCGCTGGCCAGGGCGTTCGCCGACAGCAGATGGTACGCGGATTCCGTTTCCACCACGCCCGACCAGGAAAAGGGATTGGCGGGTGAAGGGAAAGCACCCAGCCGCAGGGGGTTCTCCTCGCCATAGGTGTGCGAATCCAGGAATCCCAATACGCGCCGGTGTGCCATGTCGCGCACTCCCCACAGCAGCACCAGGCACACGAGAGAGAATATCGCACCCCACCGGTACGTAGGCCGCTCGGCGCCTACTTCATCCGACGCCAGGCGTAAGATAGCTGGTATCCCGAGTCCCAAGGCAAGCAATACCAGCAAAAGGGGATCGAAGATGAACATGATGTCCCAGGCGTACCAGCGACCGCTGAAGGGCAGAAACGGGCGCACGCCGTATTGGTTGGTGAAATCCATTAGCAGGTGGCTTGCGGTCCCGATCCAGCAAAGAAAGAACAACCAGCCCGCGCGAAGGGGTGGAGCATTCTTTTTGGGCGCGGTTCTCCTTCCAGCAAAATAGATAATGCACCCGAGCAGTGCCGTCAGCAGCGTGACGCCCAATAAGGAATGCGTAATGCCACGGTGGTATTTGAGGTAAGTCGCGGTCCCCCCGTAAGCCCATACGAGGTCAACATCCGGGAGGTTTGCGCCAACCACCAAGGCGAGCGTGGCAAAGCGCGTCTTGCGGTTCAAGCCCGCCTGGCTCAAAGCGACCGCGGTAAGTGTGTGTGTGATGTTGTCCATGGAAAATTAGAAGCTAGAAACTGGAAAATGGAAACTGGAAATTAGGAAGTCGAGTCCATTGTCGAATCTCATTTGCAATTTCCATTGTCCCAGTTTCTAATTTCCAATTTCCAGTTTCCGGCTTCACGGGACGAGTAAAGTCAGGGCATCGGGGACGATCTCGAATGTCGCAGGTAGTGTCCCCACCAGCTCACCGTCCAGCTCGAAGCGGATCAAGGCCTGCCCTTCACTGGTGCACACGATCCTGCGGGCGTCCATCAGTTCGACATCGCGCAGCCGGAGGTGCTGGCGTGTTGCCGCGGCGGCAGCGTACAGGAAGTAGCGCTCACGGCGCGGGCTCTTGAAGAGACAAAGGGCGAACCGCGACTCGAAAAGGTTAGCCGTCGGTGCGAGGTGGAACCAGCCGGCGTATAGCTTCGTGCGGTGGACAACAGCAAACGTTGCCCGGCGTTCCTGGCCCTCTGCCTGGCAGAGGAAAGCCGGGAAACGGTAACGCAGCGCCTGGCGAATAGCCTCCCACCCATACGCCACCACGCCGAGAGACATCTTGAATGCCGCCGAGAGCTGGTAAACGACATGGGCGTCAAAGCCGACACCCGCAACGCTCAAGAATAGGCGCTGTTCCTTGTCAGCCACCGGCCGGCTGTTAGCACAAGCCCAGACTGCCTTCCCCAAGGCGATGCGACGTGGGCCCCAGCGGGAGAGTTGCCTCGCAGCGCGCACCGGGTGGTGCGGCAGGCCCAATTCCTTGGCGATGATGTTCGCCGTGCCCCCGGGCAGTATACCCAGCACCGTCTTGCCGGGAACCAGGCCATTAACAACCTCGTTGATGGTGCCGTCGCCTCCGCAGACGATGACAAGATCGGTTCCCTCTTCTACGGCGGCGCGCGCCTGTTCGCATGCCGTTCCCGGTCCTGAGGTTCGCACCAATCTTACTGCGATGCTTTCTTCCCGGAGTACGGTCGCTGCCTCTTGGATCTCTCTTTCACGCCGGGCGGGATGACGGCCGGCGACGGGATTGTAAATGAGGGAGGCGGTTTTCAAACAATTGTGAGTTCTGAATTGTGAATAACCCGGCGGAGAAGTGGCCTAGCCAGGTACCTCTAATGTGTGGAGCATTCGATGGGGCGAACCCAGCCATAGCAACGGCTTACAACCCCTCGTCTCCCCATTCACAATTCCCTATTCACTTTCAGAATTCATTCCGATTCGACCGGCCCAGCTCCGGTTATCACTTTCTTGGCGGTCATCTCTCCGGTTTTCTTGTCCGTCTTGGTGTCAATCCAGACTTTGTCGCCAACCTTGAGGTCTTCGAGGGCGCTGGGTTTGCCATCGTGGATGAACTTGGTCTTGCGGTCGAGCTTGAACTTCTGACCGTCGCCAAAAGATGTCTTGTCAACAATCAGGCCTTCCTTGTCGATCTGCTTGACGACGCCATAAACGTAGTCTTGGAATACGCGCGCGGTGGACGTGGCGTTGCCAAAGCGCGGTTCCCCCGGCTTGGCCGGCTCAGTCTGGGCCCGGTCGTAGGTGACGTCAACCATCCCGCCCAGGAAGGCGATCAATAAGAGGCTCTTGACCTTCATGGATCGTTACCTTTCTCCCGAACCAGGTTCGCTCTGCCTCTTAGGAACCTAGCAGCGGATTTGCTCACGTGTCAAGTAATGGCATACCATGGCCTATCTCGCGGTACCTTGCGCTCGGAGGGCGGAGTACCTAACTAAAGCCTGTTGCAAAACCGTCTCGAGCTCGTATCAGGGCACGACTTCAGTCGTGCCGGAAGGAGGCGCCGCATCAACCCGGGCTTTAGCCCCTGCACCCCCAGCGGCTAAAGCCGCGACTCCCTTTGCCGTGGTTTCG
>DATJKY010000766.1:0-9251 GCA_035490955.1 Terriglobia bacterium
GGGAGATTGAAGAACGAATCATGGTTGGGTGAAGACCTCACCGAATAGATGGCTGGTGGAATCGGTCCACCGCAGGATTCAGAAAGGCGAGCCTTGGTCGGGACAAGCTCAAAGAATCCTCCTAAGGACGAAGCTTCGCTCTACGAGCTCCGCTTCGTCCCAGTTCAATGGTGGGCGTGCCGTTCGCGGCGTCAAGGGTCTTCGATGAACTCGCTTCGCTCGCCTTTGACACCGCGCCCGGCACGCGGCGGCGGAAGTGTGGCCAAAAAAGCCTTGACAGAGCCGACGACGTTATAGATGGAGCTGAGTTCCTCAATGAATTTCTGACGCCGGGCACTGGCTGCTGAAGTGGGCAATCGAGAGATGTCTGGTCAAATTCGTTAGTAAGGTCCACACGCTGACAGCCAATACCCGACAGCTACTTTCAACTTTCAACCGTTGACTGTGAACTTTTCTTCATGGCCATCGACGACAAAGTAGGGAAGCCGCTCACCGAATTGGGCGTGACTGATGGGACAGGTGTTCAGGCGCTCTTCGCGGAAGTCCGCGTCGCAATGGAAACGGAGAGCAAAGACTGCGAGCGCTGGCGCAATCAACCTCCCAATGCTCTTCGAAATCGTTGGTTAGCTCGTCATAATAGCATCCTTGCCCAAATTGACGAACACTGGCGAAAGACCGCTCCCAAGGAGCTCGTGCCTATCGTAGGGCGGGAATTTAACGCGCTCAAGAAGGAAGCAAACGACAAGCTGGACGTTGCCATTGCTGAGATTAAAAAGGCGGAGTCACCTTGGGCAAGATCCGGAACAGGCGCCGACCGCACGCAGGCGCCTGACTTCACTCTTCCCGGCTATTGCCGCTCCCTTGGCTCGATCCATCCCATCACCCGCGTGCAGCGGGAGATGGAAGATATTTTTCTCGGCCTGGGCTTCGCCATTGAGACTGGACCCGAAGTCGAGACGGTGTACTATAACTTCGACGCCCTGAACATTCCCGAAAGCCATCCATCACGCGACGACTGGGACACGCTCTACGTCGACGCACAGACCGTCCTGCGCACCCACACCTCACCCGTGCAGATTCGGGTGATGGAAAAATACGGTGCGCCCTTGTACATCGTTATCCCCGGGAAGTGCTACCGCAATGACAAGCCGGATGCGAGCCACTCGCCCATGTTTCACCAGATGGAAGGGCTGGCTGTCGACGTGGACATTACTTTCGCCGATCTGAAAGGCACGCTGGATTTCTTCGCCAAGCAATTCTTCGGTGAATCCGTGCGCGTGAGCTTCCGTCCCAGCTTTTTTCCCTTCACCGAGCCCAGCGGCGAGGTCTACGTGAGTTGCTCGATTTGCGACGGTCAAGGCTGTTCCGTCTGCAAGCAAAGCGGCTGGATTGAAGTGATGGGCTGCGGTATGGTTCATCCCCAGGTGTTGCGGAACGGCGGAATTGACCCCGACCGCTATGCGGGCTGGGCGTTTGGTCTGGGCATCGACCGTTTCGCCATGATCAAGTATGGCATCGACGACATCCAGCTCTTCTTCCAGAGCGATTTGAGGTTCCTGAGTCAGTTCTAGAAGTCCCGCGCCGCTTTGGCCTTGGCATCCCGGGAACCTCCAGCCGGACCGCCGGTGACGCGAGCGGGTGTCCAGGGCTCAACTGAAATGCCGCCGCTGTTGAAGGTTAGAATCGGTGGTCCGAAAAACGTGTAGGGATGGACCGGTTGGAGCGCGCTCACCTCATCGAGCTGCTTTCGAAGCTCCGGAGGTATGGCAAACTCAAGAGCCGCCAGGTTAGCGTTAAGCTGCGCCAGCGTGGTGGCGCCAAGGATGGTTGAAGTCATTCCAGGCTGTGTCGCAACCCAATTCAACGCTACCTGCGCCGGTGTCTTATTCAGCTGCTTCGCCACGTCGAGAAGAGCATCGAGGGTACGCCATTCGCGGTCGGTGTAAGCTTTGGCAAACGGGCTCCCCTTCGTCTTCTCGATACGGCCCTCACCGCGGAAGCCACTCCCTTCTCGCTTGTACTTGCCGCTGAGGAAGCCGCCGGCCAGAGGGCTCCAGGGACATATGGCGATCCCCAGTTCCTGCGCGGCGGGAACGTGCTCGCGCTCGATGTGGCGTTCGATGAGGGAATACTCCAACTGAAGAGCGACCATGGGTTCTTTGCCCTCCCGCTCGGCCAGCGTCTGGGCGCGGGCCACATACCATGCGGGCGTATCCGAAAAGCCGTAATACCGGATTTTCCCCTGCCGCACCAAGTCATTCAGCGTTGACACCACTTCCACCACAGGAGTGAGCGTGTCCCAAGCGTGCAGCCAGTAAAGATCAATGTAGTCAGTCTTGAGTCGCCGCAAAGACCCTTCCAGCGCACGATAGATGTTCTTGCGGCCGTTGCCGCCGGCGTTAGGATTGCCCGGTTCGGTATTCATGGTGAATTTCGTGGCGATGACGACGCGGTGGCGCACACCGTGCTCGCTTACGAACTTGCCCACCAGCTCTTCACTTTTCCCGTTGGTATAACCGTCGGCCGTATCCAGGAAGTTGCCGCCCTGTTCGAGGTAGCGGTCGAAGAGTGCAACCGCGCCGTTCTCGTCGGTGCCAAAGCCCCACTCAGTTCCGAAAGTCATCGCCCCCAGGCAGAGCGGGCTCACGCGCAGTCCCGATCGTCCCAGGGTGACATAGTCCTTCAAGCTCATGGCATTCCTCCTTTACAACTATTCGATGCGAGCTCGCTCGCGCCGGTGGCGAACCGGCCTGGGAAGTTCCAGGTCGACCTTGGCGGTAGAGGGTGTAAGATAGGCACAGCCAGAGTTCAGGGTCATGGTTACAGGTCTTCTTCATGAGATACAACAACATTCTTGAAGCCATCGGCCGCACGCCGCTGATCCGGCTGAACGCGATTGCGCGCGGTTACAAAGGCCAGATGTGGGCCAAGTGCGACTACCTGAATCCCGGCGGCAGCGTCAAGGATCGCATCGGCATTGCCATGGTCGAGGAGGCCGAGCGCAAGGGCGTGCTGCAGCCGGGCGGCACCATCGTCGAAGGCACCTCGGGCAACACCGGCATGGGGCTGGCCCTGGTGGCGGCGGTGAAAGGTTACAAGTGTATCTTTACTATGACCGACAAGCAGTCCAAAGAAAAGGTCGATCTGCTGAAGGCCTTGGGTGCTGACGTCATTGTTTGTCCCACGGCGGTGGAGCATGACGACCCGCGCAGTTATCACTCCGTCGCTGAGAAGCTGGCGCACGACATTCCCAACGCTTACCATCCCGACCAGTACTCCAATCCCGCTAACCCGGAGATTCACGTTCGCACTACCGGCCCGGAGATCTGGGAAGACAGCGAAGGCAGAATCAGCCACTTCGTGGCCGGTATCGGAACCGGCGGCACCATTACCGGAGTCGGGCGTTACCTCAAGGCCCGGAACCCCGACGTGAAGATCATTGGCGCCGATCCCGTGGGATCGATCCTCGCCGAGTTTTTCCAGCACGGCAGAGTGGTCAAGGGAGAACCGTACAAGGTGGAGGGTATCGGCCAGGACTACTTCCCGCCCACGCTCGATTTCAGCGTCCTCGACGACATCATTCAGGTGAGTGATAAGGACTCCTTCCTGTGGGCAAGGAAACTAGCGCGGATGGAGGGCATCTTCGCCGGCGGCTCCGTGGGCACGGCCATCGGTGCGGCGCTTCAGGTGGCGCCGTCGCTCACCGAGGACGATTTCATGGTGGTGCTGATTCCCGACACCGGCATGCGCTACCTGAGCAAGGTTTACAACAATGAGTGGATGAGGGATAACCGCTACCTCGAACCGTCCCTGCCGCTTACTGCTGGCCAAATCGTGCAGGCTAAGGCCGCCCTAGGGCAGGGCGTCGAGTTGGTGAAGGTGTCGCCGTCTGACGCGCTGGCCCAGGCTCTGGAGCGCATGCAGAGCCACGATTTCTCGCAATTGCCAGTCTTCGAAGGCGGTGTTCCGGTGGGCGCGGTTTATGAAGACGATGTGCTCAGCCTGGTGTTGGAAGGGAAAGACTTGGCGAAACTGGTGGTGCGTGAAGTGATGGGTGCTGCTTTTCCAGTCGTTCAGCCCTCAGCCGCGATCGACCAGATCACCGCTAACATTACTCGCGACTGCCCGGCCGTCTTCGTCGATGTGGGGAACGGTCATTACGAGATCCTAACGAAGTACGACTTGCTTCATACGATCGCGCGACTGGTGGAGCATTCGCGATAATGGGCGGCATTAGCCGTTAGCTAGCATATGGGCAAGGCGCGAGTCCAGTTGGGTGATACCGAAGAGCGGAACCGATGCGATAGGCTGGACAATCACGATGCCGTAAAAGATGAGGTCCCGTGGGGTAAGATCGCGTCGCAGGCGGGCGGTGGTGGGCACCGGGTGGGTCGGCGTCTGCTTGCCGTCATGGGACGGAGCGGGGGAACTGTCGGGGCTGGAGGATGGGCACTTACTTTCTTTAATTACTCAACGACCCTACTTTCTTCATCTCGGCTTCCACTGCTGCCATCACCTTAGGGTCCATCGTAGATGGTGGCGCGTATGGCGGCTCGCCAGGAGTCTTGCGCCAGTGCCGAACGAATAACACCACCGCCGCCAAGCCTACCATCAACCCGAGTATCGGCAAGATCCAGACGGTCAGGTTGAACCCTTGAGCAGGTGGTACTGCTAGCACCTTTACCCCGTAGCGAAGCGTCATGTCCTGGAAGATGGCGGTTTCGTCCTTGCCGGCAGCAATCTCCTTCTGAATGAAGGCCCGCATCTCCTCCCGTGAGCCGCACCCGTAGTGATCGCAGCCAGCCACCGTCTGATTGCAACCGCACTGGCACGTGAGTGCGCCTTCAATGGATTGTTGGGTCGGTTTGGCGGCGGCCCTCCCTGAACCCAAGCTAAGCACGAAGGCAGCCAGTACGGCGATTCGAGCGCCTCGTGCAGCCGGTCGCTGCCGGTGTGAGGAAGTACCCCCAGGCCCTGGACTCGAGGCAGAAATTGGCGCAGCGAACCAGACGCAGCGGCGCTTCGTCATCGTGCGCCTCCATTACGGCGAATCGATTTGTCTACGATGTCGATCAGGGCATCGAGCTTGTTCGTGATCTCCGCAAGGTTCTCTTCCGTTCTCGCCTGGAATTTCTCGCTTCGCGCCCGGAACTTCTGTAGCTCGCGCACGTCGCTGCGGAGCGAGAGACCGGAGCGCACCAACTGCTTCACCACATTCTCCAGCCGGTCCATGCGGCGGTCGGCTCGATCCGCGCGCGCTTCGGCCTTGGCCTGTATATCGAGGATAGACTCGATGGTCTTTTCCACATTCATGCGTTGTTCCGTCCTAGCCGGGCCCCCTTTCTGTCCCAATGGTCACGCAGCAACCCGTGCCTTCGGAGTTGGTCCATAAACCACACAACACGCCCGCCTAAACGATACGCTTTTCCTCGAGCGCCACTTCCTCTGCCTGGCGTATCTCCGCCATCTCGCGCTCCACCCGGCTGGGCACGAGCGCAAGCAGCGTTCCCAGAAACACCACTGTGCCCCCCAGCCACACCCACAGCACCAGCGGGTTCACGAAAGCCTCAACTACCAGCTTGCCGGATTCTTGGTCTTGCCCGGCGAGAACGGTGTACAGGTCTTCCGCCAACGAGTTGTGAACCGCCACATGCGTGATCGGCTGCTGGCTGGCCTTGTAGAACCGGCGCTCCGGTTCCAGAGTGCCGAGGGCGTGACCATTCTCGGTGACGGTGAGCACTACTCGCTGGTAGCTATAGTTCGGAGTATCACCCGTACTCACGGTCTGGCAACGCAGAACGTAGTCTTTCACCCGCAACAGATCGCCCTCTTGCATCAACCCGCGCCCTTCGGTCTTGAACGCCAGGCCAGCAAAGCCGACGAACAGCATTACAATCCCCAGGTGGATGATGTAGCCACCGTAACGCCGCGTGTTGCGCATGGTGAGGTTGTAGACGGCTTCCAAGAAGTTCTCGCCCGAGCCTCGCTGACGGGTTCGCGCCCCTTTGTAGAATTCACCCAGGATGCAGGCGGCGACAAATGCGCTCAGGTAAAGACTCATCCAGGCATAGAAGTGGCGGACACCGCCGAGCAATAGAAGCCCGCCCACCACCGTTGCAATCGCGAGCGGTGCCGTGAAGTTGCGCTTCAGGCTCTGGAACGAGGTCTTGCGCCAGGCCAGTAGGGGGCCTGCTCCCGTCAGGAAAAGCAGGAGCAAACCGATCGGGACCATAACTTTGTTGAAGAAGGGCGCGCCGACGGTCACCGTTACATCTTGAAAGGTCTTAGAAATGATAGGAAAGATCGTGCCCCAAAGGATGGCGAACACTGCCGCTAGTAAGATCCAGTTGTTAAAGAGAAAGCCGCTCTCCCGGGAGACCACGGAATCCAGCTTGTTGTCGCTCTTCAGGTAATCGAGACGCATAAAGAGCAGGGTGAGCGAAAAGAACGCGATGATGCCGAGGAAGACGGCGAAGAAAGGGCCGATGTTCGACTGAGCAAAGGCGTGCACCGAGGAGACGATGCCGCTGCGGGTGAGGAAGGTTCCGAAAATGCTAAGGAAGAACGTGGTGATCACCAAAGCGATGTTCCAAACCTTGAGCATGCCGCGCTTTTCCTGGATCATCACCGAGTGCAGGAAGGCGGTGCCTCCCAGCCAGGGAAGCAGCGACGCGTTCTCCACCGGGTCCCAGCCCCAGTATCCACCCCAGCCCAGAACGTCATACGCCCAGCGGCCTCCCAATATAATGCCTACTCCCAGGAACATCCACGGCACGATGGTCCAGCGCCGCGTGGTCCGTATCCAGTTGTCACCGAGCTGCTTGGTGATGAGCGAAGCCATGGCAAAAGCGAAAGGAACCACCATGCCCACATATCCCAGGTACAACATGGGAGGATGGATCACCATCGCCGGGTATTGCAGCGCGGGATTCAGTCCATTGCCCTCCACAGCGGTGAAAGGTCGCAAGCTACCCGACGAGGCTAGAGCGAGTTCTGCGAAGGGGTTGGCTACAAAGAAGACCAGGGTAGAGAAGAACACCCCTGTTCCCATCAGAATCATCACCACGTAGGGCATGAGCTGGCGATTCTTGCGGCGGTTCATCAGCACCACCAGGCCGCTATAGAGAGAGAGCAGCCAGGTCCAGAAAAGCAGGGACCCTTCCTGGCCCGCCCAAAGAACGGGAATCTTGTAATAGAGGGGTAAGTCGCGGTTGGAGTGTGCCGCTACGTAGGCGTTGTGGAAGTCATCCGTGAGGATGACGTACTCGAGCACCAACACGGCCAGGGTGATCATTGCCAGGAAGGCCAGGGTGGCGCGCTCAGCGCTGCGGGTTATGCGCAGGCTGCGCAGCTTGCCGCCCAAGACACCAGCGACGACAGCGTAAACCGAGAAAGCAAACGCGGCGATGATCGCTACACTACCAGCTTGGTTCATGAGCCTGTTCCATTTTGGATTTTAGATTTTGGATTCAGGAACCAGCAGCGTGCCTCCCTCTGCTCCTGAAATGCCGCTGGAACAATCCCTCTACTCCTTGGGCAGGTACGGTTCTTCACGCATGGGTTTGCACACATGGCATGGGATCCGACCTTTTGCCTCCTTCTCGCCAGTCCCGGAACCAGACAATATGATTGCTCCAAATCACATTCTTGGCGGCGCAGTTTGGGCGATTATAGAGAGATTGATAGCTGTGGGTCTTGGCGAATACGGTTTCAGGAAACAGCTCCATGAGACGGTTTCGAGCGATCCTCTGCGTGAGGGGATCAGGATCTTCAAGCGCTTCATAGAACTCCGTGGCGGCCCGGTCTCGATCGCCGGCATTGAGAGCGAGGTTGCCCTGCCGAATATGTTCGTTCATCTCCGCTGGCATTTGCGTCTACCCCCGCCGACTTAACCACGTAGCCCCTCAGTCGCCCGAACAACCAGAAATCGCGCGTGTCACCCGTGGCTAATCCAAAATCCAAAATCGGAAATCCAAAATTCCTAGGTCTTGGCGCCCTTGGTTGATGAACTGGGCGGCGCCGCCTGATACTTCGAGGCACACTTCGCCTGGATCTTCTCGGCGTGGAAAGTCCCGTCCGACCCGTAATTGCCTTCGATGATGGCCTGAGCGCCACCAACAAAGGTATCCGGCAGCGTGTCGGTGCCCACGTAGGTGACGGGAACAGAAACTGCATCCTGCGCCAACCGGAAGGTTACCGTCCCCCCGTGTCGCTGGATAGAGTCCGGGGCCACGACGCCGCCGACCCGCACCCGACTGGGCGACGTCTTGCCGCTCACCAATTCAGCAACCGTGACGTAGTAAGTCTTGCTTTGCTGAAAGCCAGAGATGGCTTCCCAAGCGACGACGGCGAGAATGATTCCAATACCGATCCCGAATTTCCATTTGTTGTTGCTCATGCTCCTGCCCTGACAAGGCCTGAGACTAACGCCCCCTTCTCAAACCTGCGTCTCTCTGAATTCTGCGCCCAACGCCCAGCACAGTCAACTACCTACTGGCCCACCTGGCCCACCTCAAAGTCGTAGATCAGCCCGGGAAGCTCGCGCCCGCGAAAGAGGTACAAAGCGTACTCACCAGGCTTGAGATCCTTGGCTGGTACAAGCCTGTAGACTCTCTGCTCCACTTGTTGTCGCAGGAGTTCCAATTGCGAGCGCAAAGGAATGCCAGCGCTCGCTTTCCACTCTCCCTCCGAACTGAGGTCAAACTCCCGATGCCCGTGGGTCGTTTTCAACCTCACCAGCACCAGGTCGGCGGCGCCGGCGGCCTCACTGTCTGGAGGAGCACGATAATAGAACACCGGCGTGGGGGTGACCCTGTTTTCGGCATGCTCGCTGAGGATTTCCGCCTTGGACTTGTTCCCCTGCCCAGGTAACGTCCCCTTCAAGGGAACGTGACTATGGGACCGCTCGACCGTCACTGCTCGTCCTTCGATCCGACTCAATCCCTGGGAGTTGAGATAGTAGAGCCCCGGTTCGGACGGAACACTCACCCAGTCTACAGCCAGAAAGATCGCAAGGATGACCGGCACAAAGACCTCAGCACGCGGGAGCCGCCAAGGCATTACGGTCAAGCATAGCATGGGTCAGGGACTTAGACGTCGGGATTCAGGCTATCACAACTTCAAACCGCAAATGGTACTCTTAGCGGCTGTTAACTTCGCTGCAATTCTTATACGATAGACATGTTGAAGTTGCGATTTTAAACCTTGGATTGATCATTCGTCCGCTGTTAGTAGGCGTCAGTGAGGTGGGC
>DATJKY010000767.1:0-26859 GCA_035490955.1 Terriglobia bacterium
GAAGCTTTGGACACCGCCCGCACCAACGTGGACAGCCTCAAAGCCAGGATTGCTCTGGCCAAGGAGCAGGTGGATGCTTCGGCGGCGCGCATTCAGCAGGCGCAGCAGAACGTGGACAATTGCATTATCCGGGCGCCTTTCAGCGGCATTATCGTCTCCAAGGATGCCCAGGTCGGCGAGATGGTCTCACCGATTTCCGCCGGCGGGGGTTTCACGCGCACGGGCATTGCCACGATCGTCGACATGAACTCGAATGAGATCGAAGTCGACGTCAACGAGGCTTATATCGCTCGAGTCCGCCCGGGGCAGAAAGTGGTGGCCACGCTCGACGCCTACCCCGACTGGCAGATCCCTTCTCATGTCCGGACCATTATCCCCACCGCCGACCGCCAGAAGGCCACGGTCAAGGTGCGTATCACTTTCGACAAGCTCGATCCGCGAATCCTCCCGGATATGGGCGTGAAGGTAGCCTTCCTCGATGAAGGACGGTCCGCCAAAAACGCCAAGGGCACCGATCAGGTCCCTGCCGCCAAGGCCATCATTCCACAAAGCGCCGTGCGCGCCGAAGGTGGCGCGTCGTATGTTTTTACCGTGCGTGAGGGGAAGCTTGAGCGCCGGGCGGTGAGCCTGGGGCGTAAAATGGGCAGCGATGTCGAAGTCATCGCGGGGCTGAGCAACGGGGATCAACTCGTCGTGCGCGGCTCGCAAGATCTCCGAGATGGTCAGAAAGTTGAAGTTCGCCAATAGGAGCCCAACATGGTGAGCGTCGATAACAATGGCAATTCCTCTAGCTTGGTTCAGGTCCGCGGCCTCAATAAGACCTATCGCCGCGGCGGCGAACAGATCCAGGTTCTCCAGGGCCTCAACCTTGACGTCGACAAGGGGGACTTCGTGGCCTTCATGGGCCCAAGCGGCTCCGGAAAAACCACGCTGCTGAATCTCCTGGGTGGCCTGGACGTCCCCACCGCCGGCACCGTATCCGTCGCCGGCGATGAGATCACCCATATGTCTTCCGGCAAGCTCACCGAATGGCGGGCCCGCCACGTCGGCTTCGTCTTTCAGATGTACAATCTTATCCCCGTTCTTACGGCGTATCAGAACGTAGAACTCCCGCTGCTCCTCACCCGGCTCTCCAACTCCAAGCGGCGCCAACACGTGGAAACGGCGCTTTCCATCGTCGGCCTTGCGGAACGCATTCACCATTTCCCCCGCCAGCTTTCGGGCGGACAGGAGCAGCGTGTTGCCATCGCTCGCGCCATCGTTTCGGATCCCACTTTTCTGCTTTGCGACGAACCAACCGGCGATCTCGATCGCAAGAGCGCAGATGAAATTATGGCGCTGATCGAGGAGCTCGTGTCCCAGCACGGCAAGACAGTCCTGATGGTCACGCACGACCCGGTGGTTGCGGCCCGAGCGCACACAACTCTCCACCTCGAGAAAGGCGTCCTGGTCGAGGCCTCGAAGTCTCGCCAGAACGTTACGGCGGGAGGTGTAGCATGAAATTCAGCCAGCTCATTCTGGCCAACTTATTCCGCAAGAAGGTCCGCCTGCTTCTCACCCTGGGCTGCTTCGCTGTGGCGCTGTTTTTGTTCGCCTTTCTTGCGGTTGTGAAGAAGGCCTTCATTGGCGGCGCAGACCTTGCCAGCGCCAACCGCCTGGTCACCATCAATCGCGTCTCCATTATTCAGCCGATTCCTCTTTCGTATCGCGACAAGATTGCGCGCATTCCGGGTGTCGAGTCCGTGACGCACGACAACTGGTTCGGCGGCGTCTATCAGGATGAGAAGAACTTTTTTCCGCAGTTCGCCATCGACCCCGAGAACCAACGCAAAGTTTTCCCGGAGCTGATTGTTCCTGAGGACCAATGGAATAATTTCCTCAAGGACCGCCAGGGGGCGATCGCGGGCGCTCGCACCGCCAAACGCTTTGGCTGGAAGATTGGCGACCGCATCCCTATCAAGACTACGATCTACGGCACCAACAGCGCCTGGGAGTTTGTCATTGACGGCATCTATCACGGCAAGCGTCCCGAGGACGACGAAACTCAGTTCTGGTTTCAGTGGGACTATTTCGAGGAGCGCGTGCCGGAGAGACTGAAGGGGCTGACAGGCTGGTATACCGTCAAGCTGACTTCACCGGATGATGCCCTGCGGGTAGCCAAGACCATCGACGCAGAATTCGCCAACTCTCCCTACGAGACAAAAACCGAGACGGAATCCGCCTTCGCCGCAAGCTGGGCGAAGCAGTTCGGCAACATCGAATTCCTCATCTTGACCATTGGCACCGTGGTTTTCTTTACCCTTCTTCTGGTGACGGGCAACACGATGGCCATTTCCGTGCGGGAGCGCACCGGTGAACTCGCCATCCTCAAGGCCATCGGGTTTAAGGACCATTCCGTGCTGTTCTTCGTTCTGACGGAAGCTTTGGCCATCGCGCTCGTCGGTGGTCTTCTGGGGCTGGCACTGGCCATTCTGGCGATTCCCGCACTCGGCGCCGCTCTGAACGGTTTGCTCCCCAATCTCGTCCTGTCCAAATCGATGATCGCGGTGGGCCTTGGCTTTGCCCTGGTGGTTGGAGCGGCAAGCGGTCTGCTGCCGGGCATCGGGGCCATGCGTTTGCGCGTCGTCGACGCCATGAGGAGGATTTGAACGTGGCCATCCCCATCATCTACAACTTCCGCAGCGTAAAGGCTCGCTGGACCTCCGCCATCGTGGCGGTTCTCGGTATCGCGGGAACCGTCGGCGTTTTTGTCGCCATGTTGTCTCTCGCCCGTGGATTCCGAGCCACCCTGGTCTCCTCCGGCTCGGTTGACAATGCCATTGTGATGCGCGCTGGGGCCACATCTGAAATGATGAGCGGTATCGGCCTCGATACCATTAAGATTCTTCAGGATAAGCCCGGCGTGGCGCGAGAGAACGGGGAACCTTTGGTGACGTCGGAGGTCGTTGTTGTCGCGCCTTTCCCGCTGCGCTCGACCGGCACGGACGCCAACGTTCAAGTGCGTGGTGTTTCATCGAACGTGCTGACCGTCCGCCGAAACATCAAGGTTGTCGAAGGCCAAATGTTCCGCCCCGGCCTTTCCGAATTGATTGCCGGCCGTAATGCCACGAACAGTTACTCAGGCCTGAATGTAGGGAACAAGGTCCGCTTCGGCGGCGGTGAATGGACCGTAGTGGGGATCTTTGACGCTGGCGGTTCCGCCTTCGATTCCGAGGTCTGGTGTGATGGCCGCGTACTCGACGACGTTTACAAACGCCCCAACAATATCTTCCAGTCCGCCACGGTCCATCTCACCTCGCCGGACGCGTTCCAGGAATTCAAGGACGCCGTCACAAAAGATCCGCGTCTCAGCGTCGACGTCAGCCGTGAAATCGACTACTACGCCAAGCAATCCCAGACCATGACGCGTCTCATTACGGTCCTGGGCGGCCTCGTCGCCGCGGTCATGGCGATCGGCGCCATTTTCGGCGCTCTTAATACTATGTACTCTGCCGTTGCGGAGCGGATCCGTGAAATCGCCGTCATGCGCGCCGTGGGTTTCGGCGCAGTGAGCGTTGTGTTCTCCTTTCTGATTGAGGCGGTGCTTATCTCTTTCGTCGGGGGCGCCATCGGCTGTCTTGCCGTTCTTCCGCTCAACGGCTTCACCACCGGAGCCATGAACTGGCAGACGTTCTCCCACTTGGCCTTCGCTTTCAAGATTACGCCGGCCTTGCTTTCCGGAGGGATCATCTTCGCTTTGGCAATGGGTGTGGCGGGCGGCCTGTTGCCCGCAATTCACGCCGCTCTTCGTCCCGTCGCCGCGGCGCTCCGTTCTTTATAAGCCTTTGCCACGAGAGGGAGCTGTAAGGCGATCTGTGGCTTGCAACCCGTAGCTAAGCTAGCTTAGCTAGCTAGTACTTGGTGACGCGAATTCGCGCAACAAATTTACAGTATCAGGGCACGACTTCAGTCGTGCCGCCACTGGCGTCTGCCGCCGTCGGCTTTAGCCGCTGCCACCCCATCCCTCAGGGCCTAAAGGCCTCGGCGATCATCGGGGGCACTGCCTTGCGGCACGCCTGAAGGCGTGCCCTGATACAAGACACAATTGCGCGAATCTTGTCACCAAGCACTAGCCTAGCGCTGGCTTCCAGCCGGTGGTAGTGGGTCAGTCTGAAAAATAAGTCATTTAGAAACAGTAAGCTGCACATAAGAGCCACGATGTTATTGAAAATAAAGGGCAATTTTTGGAAAGCCAGATATTGTTGAAAACAATGGGGACTTAACTGATGCTTCCGCCTCTGGTTCCGTAGGCGCCATCTGGGCGGGAGATGTCGGCCGGAAGCTGGCGCTACAACGCAAACAAACTCACGTTTCCGGACCCATGACGGACTAAGGAATCGAAGGGCTGCTGTCGCTCTCACAGTAACCCAGCCTACCGCTTCGTGGGTCGCTTCTTGCCGACCGGCGGCTTGTTGCTCTTCTTGCTGGATGGCTTCCGGCCCCCTTTCTTGGGACCCTTCGGCTTCTTCTTGGCGCCGGAGGCTGATGCGCCAGAGCCCATGATTGAGGCGCCGCCTGACCCCGATCCTCCGCCCGCTAGCACTTGAGCCAGCACGGCCCCGTTAGGGCTCCCCCAGCCGGTGCAGGCGTCCCAGCCTGGACCAGCTTGATACCCTCCGATCTGCCCGGTGATGTCGTTATTGCCGGAGATGATGTCGTTGAGGGCGCCGGCGCCAGGTTCCTGGGCGTAGAGCAAGGGATTGATGAACCCTGCCGGCTTGCCGAGCTGCTGGTTAATCCGGGCGATCAGTCCGGCCCAGAGCGGGGCAACGGCGCTGGTGCCGCCAACCACCCCCGGCTGTCCATCCGCCAGCACTTGGTAGCCGGTGGTAGGATCGGCATTACCGGCCACATCTGGCACACCACGTCCCACATGATTGCCGCCGTTCACTGAAGGCGGCACGTTGGCATCGCCCTGCCAGCTCGGCAGGGCAATGAAATCGCTGACGCCACCCCCGGTCGCACCCCCCTTGACGCCTTCGTTCCACACCACTTCACTTGTAATCTGGTTGCCCGAGGACTGAAGGGTAGTGCCTCCGCAGGCGAGCGCCGAGTCGCTGGAGCTCGGGTAGTCAACATGAGCCAGACCATCATCGATCTCATCCCGGGATCCGTCATCGCCCGAGGCCACGCACACGGTGACGCCCATCGCCGCAGCGGCCAGGAAGGACTGCTCGACGGTCTGAATCGCTTGCGTTGTCCAGATGTTCTGCCCCTCGGCAAATCCCCAACTGATCGAGATCACGGAAGGCTTGTGCAGGCTGTCGTTGACTGCGGTGGTGATAGCATCCACCCAGCCCTGTTCGGTAAAGGGTGCGAAATACACTACGATCTGAGCTCCCGGTGCGGCGCCGCCTGCCATTTCGATATCCAGATCCACTTCCACGTCGGGGCTGTCGGGTCCGGGCTGCGGTTGGTTCTGAACGCCGTCCACCGAAACGGCAGTAATAGAGGGCGTCGCCACGCCAAGCTGCTGGAAGTAACTGTCGAGGTCACTCGATTGGTATCCCCCGCCGAACTCGAGAATGCCGATGCACTCCCCGGTGCCGTCGACGCCCGAGGGAAAGTTGTAGAGCTGGGCGATCTGGGTGGGCGTGTATCCGCCTTGGGCCGCAGCGCGGAAGGTTCCGCCCCGAGTCTGGGCTTGCCGGAAACGGGGCCTGGCCTGGCGTCGGTTGTCGAAGCCGAACACGCCCTGCACAACGCCGGCGAGTTCAGATGGAATCATCAACGGTCCGGTCCGCCCTCGGAAAGTGCCTTCGGGATGCTCGTAGTTGGCGAGCCTCACCTCAAAGGCGGCGCTCAAGGCCGCGATCGTTCCGGAGAGCACTACTGTGCGTCGGGCGAGGCTGGCCTCCACCACGGTCAGGTTGTGCTGGTGGGCAAACGCTTCGACTTTGGCCACGTCAGCAGGGTCGGCGCCGTAGCGCGCAGCGAACTCCTCCCGGGTAAGGTACTGGCGTTCGCGGGGCGGGGTCGAGCCCATCTCTTTCCGGGAGGCTAGCTCCTCAAGCGGGCTGCGCGGCCGGACCAGCACGCTGACTCGGATGCGCTCATTGGGGTCTGGCACTCACTCCCTCCGAGCGGTACGCGTTTCTCGTGTTTGGCCATGGTTCACTCCTTTCCGCAGGCGGGCCTGCATGCTAATTCGACATTAGACTGCACATCCGGCCTGGAGTCCAGCCCAATTCAAAGACAAAGAGTCCCCTCCCCTCGTTGACCTGCGCCACAGCCCCGAGCTGGAGGATTGGACTGATGCTCGCTGGTGAATTTGGCTCTTGCATGACGTGACCTCAATCGTCATAGTTGTTCTGCTATGAGAGATTTTGCGCCTACAGAACGTACGCAGGTTCGCCGTCTACCCAAACGCGCCGTCTACGACCGCGAGGCTATCTATCGGATTCTCGATGAGGGCTTGGTGTGCCATGTCGGATTTGTAGTGGACGGGCAACCGGTGCTTATTCCCACGGGTTATGGGCGTGATGGCGATACGCTGTACGTCCACGGCTCTGCAGCGAGCCGCATGCTGCGCGACCTCGCGAAGGGCGTCGAGGTGTCTATCGCCGTGACCCTGTTGGATGGCCTGGTTCTGGCTCGTTCGGCGTTTCACCACTCGATGAACTACCGCTCGGTGGTGATTTTCGGTACCGCCGCCGTCGTAGAGGATCAGACCACAAAGCGTGAGGCCCTGCGCGCGTTCACCGAACACATCGCGCCCGGGCGCTGGCGGGAGGTCCGGCCGCCCACGGAAAGCGAATTGAAGGCGACCACCGTCCTCGCCATCCCCCTCAAAGAAATGTCCGCCAAGGTGCGGACCGGGCCACCCCTCGACGATGAGGAGGACTATTCGCTGCCGGTGTGGGCTGGTGTGCTCCCGCTCGAGCTGAGGTCGGAACAGCCGATGGCCGACAGCAGGTTGAGCGCGTCGATTCAGGTTCCCGACTACGTGCGACACTACGATCGCCACCGCTGACGCGGTTGAGAAACTATGCCACCGCGCCTCACGGGTCTTTGGCGGTATCCCGACTTCCTCAAACTGTGGCTGGGCCAGACTGTTTCCGAGATAGGCTCGCACATCACGCGCGAGGGCCTTCCGCTGACGGCGGTAATCGTCCTGGGGGCGACGCCCTTTCCGATGGGGGTCCTCGCGAGCCTCAGCGGGATGTCTACACTGGTTTTCGGGCCGCTCGCGGGGCTGTGGGTGGACCGCCGCCGTCGGCGGCCGATTTTGATCGCTGCTGACATTGGGCGGGCCGTGGTGCTGGCCTCCGTTCCGCTGGCGGCGGCATTCAGAGTGCTTCACATGCGGCAACTTTACGTCGTCGCCGCGCTGGCTGGGATCCTGACGGTTTTCTTCGATGTCGCCTACCAGTCATACCTGCCCTCCTTGGTGGAGCGCCAGCGCGTGCTCGAAGGCAACAGCAAACTGGCGCTGAGCACTTCGATGGCGGAGATCGTCGGGCCGGGGCTTACCGGAGTGCTGGTTCAACTGATCACCGCCCCGATTGCGATCCTCGTCGACGCACTGTCATTCCTGTGGTCGGCCATGATGGTCTGGCTGATTCGCAAGCCGGAACTGATTCCGGCGCCGCAGGCCGAGCGGCGGTTTTGGCACGAGGTGGCTGCGGGTCTGCAGACTGTCGCTGGACACCCTGTTCAGCGCGCGATCGCCAGACACGCCGCCACCGGCAGTTTCTTCATCGGTTTCTTTCTGAGCCTGTACGTCCTTTACGCGATCCAATATCTTCGGATCAGCCCCGCGGTGCTGGGCGTCGTGATCGCAGTCGGTGGGGCCGCAAACATGCTCGGTGCTCTGCTCGCCGGGCGCCTGGTACGGCGCTTCGGCGTTGGCAATATGCTGATTGGGTCGATGCTCCTGCTCGGCGCAGCGGCACTGATGGTTCCAGCGGCGCATGGCTCGGTGCTCACAGCCACTGTCTTTCTCGTCGCGGCTCAACTCGGTGACGTGGGTTGGCCGATATACAACATCAACGAACTCACTCTACGGCAAGCGATTACTCCCAAAGACCTGCTTGGGCGGGTAAATGCGGTGATGCAGATGTTGATTCGCGGGGTCTTCCCCGTGGGTTCATTCTGCGGCGGCGCGCTGGCGAGTGCGATCGGTGTCCGTCCCACGCTTACGGTTGGCGCTCTAGGCTTCCTCGGGTCCAGCCTGTGGCTTGTCTTCTCGCCCGTCCGCACATTGCGCGCGTACCCTGCCGTGGCCGTCACGACTTGAGAAATCCGCGAAGCCACGGATCGAACCGCGGCTCTAAACCCTCACATTCAGTAACGAGCCGCAGACTCAAGAGCGGGTCTTGCACTAACTTTGCCCAGTCCGCCCCAAAACCGTCCCCGGTCATGCATAATAGACCGCGATTTTCAAAGGAGGACTCATGAACACTCAGGCGAGGTTCGTCTTCTTGGCCAGCTTTCTTCTCTTCATTCCGCGCCCCGGTCTCCGTGCCGAAAGTGGGCGGCCTATCCCGCGCGTGGAGCGTACGGGCAGTCAGTATCGTTTTCTGGTGGATGGCCAGCCGTTTCTCATGCTGGGCGGCCAAGCCCACAACTCGAGCGCGAGTACGGCGCGGGATCTTGAGGCCTTTTGGAAGTCCTTGGTGGGGATTCACGGCAACACGGCGGAGGTGCCGCTTTACTGGGAACTGATTGAGCCCGAGCCCGGACGGTTTGATTTCCACCTTGTGGACGAAATCATCGCCGGCGCGCGTCGCAACGGGCTGCGGCTGGTGTTCCTGTGGTTCGCCACTTGGAAGAACGGAGTGATGGACTACACTCCGGAATGGGTGAAGCGCGACCGCGCCAAGTACAAGCATGTGGTTGGCGCGCTCGGCGAAGAGATGTGGATCATTTCGCCACTCTGCCAGGCCGCTCGCGACGCTGATGCGCACGCGTTTGCCGCGGTGATGCAACACATCCGCAGCATCGACGAATCTGACCGCACAGTGATCATGGTGCAGGTAGAGAACGAAACGGGACTCGCGGGTACTGACCGCGACTATTCCGAAGAGGCTACGCGCCTTTATAGCGGCGCCGTCCCCGCAGAGTTGATGGCTCACCTCGGCAAGACTCGCGACAGCCTGTCGGCGAGTCTGAAGGCGGCATGGGCGGGGAGCAACTACCGAGCGTCGGGTACGTGGACGGAGGTCTTCGGCGACCTCGCTCCGGAGGCTTTTAGCGCCTGGCACGTGGCCCGCTACGTGGATGCGGTAGCTGCGGCCGGCAAGCAGGCCTACCCCCTCCCGTTCTACGTCAATAACTGGCTGGTGGAAGGCGGTGAAGTCCGCGCCGGCAACTGGCCCAGCGGCGGGCCCACCGTCCATGTTCTGGACATCTGGAAGGCCGCCGCAGCCCATATCGATGTGCTGGCGCCGGACATTTACTATCCGAAGTTCTTCGACGTCGCCGTCCAGTACACTCGGCCCGATAACCCGCTGTTTGTGCCAGAAACGAATTCGGTTCCTTACTTTGCGGCCAATGCACTTTTGACTTTCGCCTATTTCAACGGCTTCGGCTTCAGTCCGTTCGGTATCGACAGTTTTGTGGAGAACGGCACTGTGACCCCGGCGGCGGCGGAATTCGAAGACCTTTACAGAGTGCTGCGGCCCCTGCTGCCGTTGATTGCCCGCTACCAATACACCGGCAAGCTCCACGCGCTCTTGCAAGGCATTGCTCAGGGCGAGGACTGGGCCTACGCCGTTCGCCTCAGCAACCAGTTGGCAGCTAGCGTCGAATTCACGGGAAAATACGATCCCGAAAAGGAGCGGGGGCGAGGATTGATTATCGAACTGGGACCGGATGATTTCGTCGTGGCCGGTGCCCGGTTCAAAGTGAATTTTCGCGAGCTGGAAGGCCCGCCGCGTGACGCGAAGTTTCTCACGCTGGAGGAAGGGACTTTCGAAGGCGAACGCTGGGTGCCTTCACGCCGCCTCAACGGCGATGAGTTGCACGTCGAGCTGCCTGAGCAGTCGAAGATTCTGCGCGCGCGGTTGCGGCCGTAGAGGCTGTGCGATTCAACCTTCGAGTGACGGCCTTGGACCGAGAGCGTGCGAAAAATCGCCACTCACAGGTGCTGCGGCCGAACCCAAACTTTAATTTTAGGCCTGAGGTCCGGAAGGCTGAGCCCTTCCGCACGATAGCCAAGGTTTCAGACTCGACGGCAGCTTCGCTGCGCACTTCAAAGGGGGCTCCGACCGCGCTACGTTCGGCGGCTTCTACGAGGGGGGCCGCAGCCAACGTTCAATGAACCCGAAGCCGACGTCGGCGAAAAGGGCTAGCGCGGCGGCGGGAATCGCTCCGGCAAGAATCAGTTGGTTGTTTACCATCGCCAAGCCGCGAAAAATGTACTCACCCAAGCCGCCGGCACCGACGGCAGCAGCAACCGTTGCCACCCCCACTGAGACTACCGTGGCCACGCGCACCCCGGCTATGATCACTCCTAGGGCCAGCGGCAACTGCACCTGAAAGAGGAGCTGGCGGTCGGTCATGCCCATACCGCGTCCGGCTTCGACAACGGCAGCGTCCACGCCGGTGATGCCGGCATAGGTGTTGCGGATGATAGGCAATAAAGCGTAGAGGGTGAGAGCAAGGATGACCAAGCGGTCGGCGCGTTCACCAAGCCAGGGCACAGGCATCAGGAGCCCGAATAGCGCCAGGCTGGGGACGGTCTGCATGACATTGGCACCACCCAGTATGGGTTTGCTGAGCGAGGGGCGACGCGTCAGCAGGATGCCGAGCGGCAAACCAACGGCGACCGCGAGTAGAGTCGAGATACCAACGAGCCACAAGTGTTCCAGCATCAGCTCGGCTACTTCGGCCCGGTGGTTAAGGAAGAATTGGACAAGATTCACGTTGCCTCCTACAGGGTAGGTAGTAGGTTGTAGGTGGTTACCGTTGGTCGGATGGCATCGTGGAAGTGACTCGATAGACGCGCAGAACAAGCCGATGTGCCACCTGACAAACGTCGAGTTGCTCAAAGTTCTCGATCGCCATCCATGACCCACGACGCGCTAGCTACCACCTACTACACACCACCTACCGTCCCCTAACTACCACCTACTACATTCCACCTACTGCTCTTAAGTATGCGGCGGCCATGGGTTCGGTGGCCTTCAGAAACTCATCCGGCGTGTAGACTCCTGCCAGGCGCCCTGCCTCGAACAACCCGATGCGCGTTGCTAGCAGCAGGGCTTCGCGTAGGTCGTGGGTGACGAAGACGACGGTCTTGTTGAGTCGCTGTTGCAGCACTTTGAATTCATCCTGGAGCTGGGCGCGGGTAATGGGATCAAGTGCACCGAAGGGCTCGTCCATAAGGAGAATAGGCGGGTCGGCGGCCAAGGCACGTGCCACGCCAACCCGTTGCCTTTGTCCGCCGGACAGCTCGCCCGGATAGCGCGATGCCAAACCGGGATCAAGGCCCACCAATTGCAGAAGTTCCCGTACGCGTCTCCGGACCCGCTCGGGAGCCCAACCCTCTATGCTCGGCACCAGACCCACGTTGCGCTCCACGCTGAAGTGCGGGAACAGGCCCACTTCCTGAATGACATAACCGATGCCGCGCCGTAGGCGGATGGCGTCCCATTGAGTCGTGGGCCGACCCTCCACGAGAACCTCACCTGAAGTGGGAACCAACAACCGATTGATGAGCTTCAGCGTAGTTGTTTTGCCAGACCCGCTACGCCCCAGCAGGACCAGCGTCTCACCCGGCCGGATCTGCAGGTTCAGGTCGGCGATCAGCAGCCGGTCGTTTCTGGTTGCGTATCCTGCTCGGCGGAATTCGATGGTGTGGTTTTGCGCTGCTTCACCCATAGGCCCGCAGAAAGAGTAGCAAAGCCAGGCTGGCGCCACGGAGGCCGAGGAAAAGCAAAGGGCAAGCAATAGCCGTGCGAAACTGCCTTCGCAAACCTCCGCCTCAAGGTTCGTGGGTCCCGCGTTTCACTCGTCCGCCGGCTTTGGCGGTTCCCCGAGGAGGACGTAAAGGGTCTTCCGCGCAATGCCCATGATTTCGGCAGCCTTGGCCTTATTGCCGCGGGTGATCTTCAGCACATGGGCGGCGTAGCGGCGTTCGAGCTCATCAAGGGGCGGCAAGTCGGAGTACACTCTCTCGACACGATCGGTATCCTGGGACACTTTTGGCGGCGTCCCCTCGTCCTCGATCGAAATACCCGTCCATCGCATCAACAGTTCTTCAATCTCCTGGCGAGTGACGGTACCCTGGGCTGTCTCGTCGACGCCGTATTTCTCGCCCAGCCGCCGAAGCTCCGCGCGCTCCTTGCGCTCCTCTTCCGAATAGGAGCGCCCCCTATCGAATTCGTGATTGGCAATGGCGTCCTGCATACCCTGGATTGCCAACTTGATTCGTTTCTGAACATCGATCATTTCTTGAGGCAGCGCGCTCTGCCGCAGCTTTACGCAGGCCCCGGCCTCGTCCATCAAGTCGATTGCCTTGTCAGGCAAATAGCGGTCTGGGAGATAGCGGCTCGAGTGGTAGACAGCATACTGCAGGGCCTCGTCGGTGTACTTGACGGAGTGGAACTTCTCGTAGCGGTCCCTGATACCCAACAGAATCTTGACGGCGTCAGCCTCGCTCGGGGGTGGCACCTTGACGCCCTGGAAGCTGCGCTCCAGCCACGGCTCCTTCTCAATCGACTGGCGATAATCGGCGGGCGTGGCGGCGCCGATGCATTGGATCTCGCCACGTGAAAGCGCCGGCTTCAGAATGTCGGCGGCGTCCAGCAAGCCTTCGGTGCCCCGCAAGGCGTACAGTTCTTCGATGTAGACAATGGCGTTCTGTGCTTCCATCAGTTCCCTCACCAGGGTTCTGAGGCGTCCCTCGAACTGGCCGCTTTGTCGGGCAGTGGCCAGCATCGGTGAGAGGTCGAGGGCCAGAATGTGCTTGTCGACCAAGGGCGATGGCACCTTGCCGCTTGCGATCCGCCCCGCCAGCCCCTTTACCAGAGCAGCCTTGCCGACACCCGGCTCGCCGATCAGCAACGGATTGTTCTTGCTGCGGCGGCAAAGGATGTGCACCACCCGCTCGAGCTCATTCTCACGGCCTATCAGGGGGTCCAGCCTATTCTCCGCCGCAGCCTGAGTGAGATCGCGACTGAACTCCGAAAGCAGCCGTGTATCCGACGCCGGTTTGGAAGATCGAGGCCCACGAGACTTGGCGGTCATGGTTTCCTCCGAAGGCAGCGGGGAAGCTGCTGCGGGTTCGGCAACAGCTTGCTCCTTCTGGAGCTGACTCAACTCCTCTCGGATCGTCTCCCGGCGCAGGCCGCATCCGGACAGGATCTCCGCTGCGAAGCATTTCTCCTCGCCCAGCAAACCGAGCAGCAGATGTTCGGTGCCAATGTGCTTGTGTGAAAGCCGTTCCGCCTCTTCCGCCGCGTAGGTCAGCACACGCTTGCATTCCAGGCTTAGGGGCAGATCTACCGAGGTCGGGACCTTTTCACGGAGGGTGGTGCGTGTTTCGATTTGCTTACGAATGGACTCTATTGAGGCCGAGGGGTGCGGAAGGCGATTAGCGAGGGCTTTGTCTTCCCGCAGCAGGCCTAGCAGCAGATGCTCAGTTTGAATCTCGGGACTTCCAAATTGGCTGGCTTCGAAGCGCGCAAAGAAGATGGCGCGGCGCGCCTTCTCAGTATACCTCTCGAACATGGACCCTCGGCATTCCTCGGCAACCACACCGACGTCATTATCTTCCCGTGCTGGAAAGGGTTCGTGCGCCCAATAAGCTAACCATTTCAACGAATAGTAAGCGAAACCCGGCTCGACCGCAACTCCGAGTTGCTCATGAGCTCATGACCCAGCGTTGCCTGCTTCTTGCCGAGGTCGGCCATGCAGGGGAGCAAAGCACTTTCACTTACATAGATGGGTACTTAATGTTATAGTACCTATGGTACTGGAGGGTCTATGCCAGAAGCTACGCCAACCGAGCGGCGGCGGTGCCGGAGAGTTGCTGTTAACAAGCAGATTGCTATCGTGGTCGATGCGGACCGCGAGGGGATTTCGAGGACCGTATTCGCACTTGACATGTCGGAACTGGGGATGAGAATTCGGTCGAAGGTCAGCCTCCTGCCCGGCCAACTGGTCACGGTGATTCCGAGCGCGGGTAACGACCACCAAGCCGTGCCCAGCCGGGTGGTCTGGGTGAGTCAAGCCTTCGATGGATCGGGCGAAGCAGGACTGGCGTTCCTTCAGCCCGAGACGCCGGGCACGTGACAAGGGCAGCCAACAGTTCAGTAAAGCGCCAACTCATAGCGGTGGCTTAACAGGCGACTCGCTCGGGCCCATGGAAGAGTTAGCAGCAGCCGGCGCCGCCAAAGCCTGCGGCTTCTCGCCGACGTAGCAAGCCGTGAACCGTCCTTCCTGGATTTCCAGCGCCGAAGCCTTGCCGTTGTACACCGACTTCAGCATGCCCGTATCAATCAGGAAGACCCGGTTGTCGAAGCGCTGGTTAATTACCGCCTTGGGCCGGACGGTGTGACCGGCCACAATGTAGCCGATCTTAAGGCGTGCCAGCATCGCTTGCACCGCCGGTTTCAGCTTCTCTTCGGGTTCCAGGGCTAGTCCACGGTACCAGATGGGGCTGTCGGGAGAATTGCAGAACCAGGTGGGGAAGCTGAGGAACTTCTGCAGCTCGTCTTTAAGCTCGGGTTCCACCTGCCCGCGGAGCTGTATAGCAGCCCACTCGGTTTGGGCCTGGCGCACGGCCTCTTCGATCTTCATATACCTCCAGATAATTTTCTTCGTCGAGAGCGCCTGCCAAAGGGAGTCGAAGGTGGCGATGTCCGAGCGGATGCGTCGATTCAACTCTTGAATGTCGCGAAACTGAAGATCCGGGCTCAGTCCCCCATGCACAAACACCCCGTTGGCAAGCTGGACTACGGCGTCGTGCTGGCGCAGCCAGCGACCGTACAACCCCTGGGGACCGAAGGCGTCGCGGCGTTCGAAGAACCCGAGCGGGTGCTCAGCCATCCACTTCTCCCGCTGCCCGGGGGACGCCGCATCGGTAGAATGATTACCGTGCGCTGCCAGAAACTCCAGATACTCCTGATAGGCCTGCTCGCGGACCTTTTCCGACTGCGGGGTGGCGAAGCCATGGTAGTCTTCGGGAGACGCGTATCGCAAGTCGCCCATCATGGTCATCACCTCGTGGTTTCCCAGCAAGGGGACGACTCTCCCGTTTTGCTGTGGCGCCCGGCCTTCCAGGTCCATGAGCAGGTCGAGGCACTCGCGTGACTTGGGCCCCCGGTCCACCATATCGCCCACTTGCACCAGCACAGTGGTTCCTCCGCTCCATTGGCGGCTTTCGTTCATGAGACCGACCTGTTGAAGAATAGCGGCGAAGTCAGGCAGGTCGCCGTGGACGTCGCCAATGGCTACGATACGCTGTTCGGCAGCCATGGAAGATAACGCGGTTAGCAGCCCCAGCCCAAAAGCCAGCATTACAGATCGCCACATTCGCTGCATGGTCCTCCTCAAGGGACCAAACCAAACTTCAGGCAATCAGACTCTAATCTGTTTGCCTTCGGATTACAAGCGTCCTCCAGGGTCGTCACGGTCGTGCAAGCCAAGATGGTAGTGGGTCAGTATGCCCCGGTAGCGGCGAGTTTACCTCGCCAGGTGGAGGAGTAAAGCCGCTTCTACATCAAACCCACCCACTACCGGCAAGACCGTTGCCTTGAGGGAAAGAGCGTACAATAGTCTGCGGAGCAGACTGGGTTCCAACGAATATGAAAAGGTACACTGGTTTTTGCGCTTACTTCGTACTTCTCAGCTTCTGCCTGACGCCCTTCAACCTCTTTGCGCCGGGCGCCGACTTAACCCCGCAAGAGCCGCAGCAGAGTCCCCAGGATATCTTGCACTACATTTCCAGCAGCTGGGACGTTCTCACGCGTTCGATGGCGAAATGCGAGACCGTTTCCGACCCGAAGACAGGGGAGACGTCCGTAGTCTACCTGCCTGCCGGCTTTCCCATGCCGCCTCCCGTTCAGGGCATGCAGAAAAACTGCAACGTCCGCGTGCAACAGCTACCGGCGACGATTGAAACCCTCGGGCAGCTCGATGGCAGCAAGATTCGTCCGCCGGGGATTCTCTACCTGGAGAATCCCTACGTCGTGCCAGGCGGCAGGTTCAACGAGATGTATGGCTGGGACAGCTACTTCATCCTGCGCGGCTTGATGCGGGAAGGTAAAGTCGACCTGGGCCGGGGCATGGTAGACAACTTTTTCTTTGAGATCGACCACTACGGCGGCGTCCTCAACGCCAACCGCACCTACTACCTCACTCGCTCGCAGCCGCCTTTCCTGACCTCGATGATTCTGGCGGTGCATGAGGCCGAGCAGGCGCGCCCCCACGATGACCGCGAGTGGCTGGTGGCAGCCTACAGCCACGCGGTAAGAGACTATCAGTTGTGGATACGTGAACCGCACTTGGCCGGCGACACCGGCCTCTCGCGCTACTACGATTTTGGTGAAGGGCCTGTGCCGGAGATGGCTGACGCGTCGCCCTACTATCCGGGCGTCGCCCGCTATTTCCTGCTTCACTCCCAGACTGCCAACGGCTATCTGGGTCGGGCCAACGAGCGCGAGAAGCTTTCGAGTCCGGTCGGCCCTACGTTCTCCGTTTATCTGTGCGAGCAGCATACCGGGGCCATTGCTGCGGGCGAGATGCAGGGACCGCTGCCCGCCAAGGGCTGCGAGACCGTGGAGACCATCGGCCTGACCCGCGACTTCTACAAAGGCGATCGCGCCATGCGCGAGTCGGGCTTTGACACTTCCTTCCGCTTCGAGCCCTACAGCGCCGGCGCGCATCACTACGCTCCGGTTTGCCTGAACAGCCTGCTTTACAAAACTGAAAAGGACCTCGAACGCCTCAGCCGCGAACTCGGGCGCGAACAGGAATCCCATAACTGGGAGCAACAGGCTGCCAAGCGCCGTAACTCGATTGACAAGTATCTCTGGAACGCGGCGCGGGGCCTTTACTTTGACTATGACTTCACCAGACACACCCAATCTTCCTATGAGTATGTGACTACGTTTTATCCGCTTTGGGCGGGTCTCGCCTCGCCCGAGCAGGCGGCGGCCGTGCTTCGCAACTTGAAGATTTTCGAACAACCGGGCGGGCTGGCGATGAGCGGGCAGGAAAGCGCGGGGCAGTGGGACTATCCGTATGGTTGGGCCCCGACCAACCTCATTGCGGTCGATGGACTGCGCCGTTACGGCTACGAGACCGACGCCAACCGCATCTCGCAGAAATTTCTTTCCATGGTTCTGGAGAACTTTCGGCGCGACGGCACCATCCGAGAAAAGTACAACGTCGTAACGCGCTCCTCCGAGACTCACATTGGGGCCGGCTATACCGAAAACGTGATCGGTTTTGGCTGGACGAATGCTGCCTTCCTGGAACTTCTCCACGCTTTGCCCAACGAAATTTCATCGCGGCTGGGAGTGAACCGCTCCAGTCGAGACTGAGTCTTTCTTTTTCTTCGCAGTCGCGGTTATGAACGACGTTTCACTGCCCCGTACGAAATCGCTCAGCGCCCTGAGCCTGTCGAAGCGCACCCCTCTCCCCTTTGGGGGCAGAGGGTGACGATCCCCAATCGCGGGAGAGCCGGGTGAGGGGTTCCAAAAGGCTACTCACGAAGCAGGTGTGCTGTGCGGCGCCTGCCTCGTCGCGGCAACAACTCAGTACTTCCGCATATGAATCTCGGTGCCACCAGCCTCGAGCTTCACTTCGACTTCGTCCATCAACTGGTTGATGAGGTAAATGCCCCGCCCATGTTCGGCGAAGATGTTCTGGGCATGAACGGGGCTCGGAAGTGAGGCAGGGTCAAATCCTGGCCCGGGATCGCGCACCACGATGAGCATGCCGCCCGACTCGTCGCAGGCTACACAGCATTCCACCATCCGGGAACAGTCGTTGTGGCAGCCGTGCTTGATGGCGTTGGCCAGCGCTTCACGCAGCGCCGTCTCGATCTCGAACTCCTTCCCTTCCGCGCATTCCATTTCGTGGACGATTTGCATGACCCCCCCGACGACAGGCGAGATGGCTTTGACGTCAGCGCGAATGGTGAAGTGCAGCCGCACTAGCAGCTTCCGACTTTCGAAGTCGCAACGCGCCATGGGCTCGTCGGTCATCGTTCGACCCCCGGCGGCTCGCAGCCCGAATCCGTGCATCGCTCAAGCCGCGCTCTACTTCCGATTCCAGTGCCGTTTCGCTGTCCTGCTCTGCAACACACAGTGTAATAGATGCGCCATTAGAATGGAACGAGACCCTCGAAGAGTCACGATAGGGTGAGTCATCGGGCGCGATTGCGATGGCTCAGCTTTACCACAGTCTTGGGTATGAACCAAGTTCCGCTGCCCAGCGTGAAAACAACCTGACTAACAGCCCTCGCCTCGGCTTGCCGGGAAGGGGGTGGCGATCGGCCCGTCCCGACGGGTTCCGGGATCGCGGGAGAGCAGGCTGAGGGGGTTCCAGCCGGCTATTTCGGCGCAGCAGCAGCACAAGCGCATTTTCTTCACCCCTTCGGCGGGCCGGCCGCTAGCGACCTGCGCCTCGGTGAATCCTTAATGGTGATCACATTTTCGCTATCCGTTTGTTTTCTTACACATTCCGGTTTTGTTCGGAGCACCAGCCGCGGACCTTTCCTTCCAGGATCGCCTCCAACCTGGCCCACTCCCATAACTCTCCGATCTCAAATCTGAGACGTATCTACGTCGGAAATATTCGCCCTCAACCGCCAGCCAAGGCTTCGGGCCCCTAACGGGCGTAGTCAAGCCATTTATTTCAGTGAGATAATCGGTTAAAGCTTCTAAGTCATTTGTTTTGATTAACATAATAGGACATCCCCATTCGGCATTTTAAGTCATCCTTTATTTTCAATAACATCGTGGGATGTCTCTTCATTTTGAGTACCTTCAGGCGATGCTCCTCCCGGCGAACGTTTCGAGCCAGCGCAAGGGTTGGAACCCCAAGGAGGAGGGTTTTATAGACCTCGATAGGATGTCTCGAGCGTTCGATGAATCGGATCGGCTCCAAAAATCAAGTATACCATGGATTATTAACTTGTCAAGAGATAAATTTGGAACCCCAGGTCGACAAGATCAGGGACGGAAACCCAGATCGCATGGTCAACATTTAGTTGGGACGGCACAACTAGTTTCGTCAGCCGACGACCGAAGCGAGCCGGCCGTGGTCTCAACACCGACCGGCAACAACCTGCGGCGCATGACCCGGTGTTAAGCTCTTGGGCTTTCGTTTTTCGGTCCGGTGGGGCGCACCGAGCACACAACAGAATCCCACCCGCTTCATATGATCTTTGCATTCGACGAGCATGGCTCGATTATACGCCGAAAAGAAACTGTACCCGCCCGTCTGGCGTTTGCTATACACTCGAACTTCAGTGGATGAAAAGGACAGCTGGCAAACACTGCGATATTTCTCTGTCCGTACTGCTGCTGGCGCTCGCCAGCGTGCGCGGAGCCACCGCCCCGACCTCGCCTGGACACATTGATTCTCCTGCCGCCGTTGCTCAAAAGGAGGAGCGATCTTCCGCGAATGGGGCCCTCGCTCAGGCTGAGAAGGCTCTAGCGGCAAACCGGCTGGATGAAGCTTTCGCCAGGTGCCAGGAAGTCCTTCAAGGTGACCCGAAGTCAGCCAGGGCTTACTACATCTTGGGCATCATCCGGGTGCGACTGGGAAAGCCGGAGGAGGCAAAGGAGGCTTGGCTCAAGGCCATACAAATCAGTCCTCAGAGCGTTGACGCCCATCTCGCCCTCGGCAAACTCTACCTTGACACCAACAACCTGAATGACGCCACCCAGGAGTTCCAGACCGCTCTCAAGCTGGGCGATTTCCATGGTCGGGCCCAATACGGGCTAGCATTGGCCCTGATAGGGGAGTCGAAGTTTCAGACGGCGCTTCCGCACCTGCAGGCGGCGGTCGAAGCAGATCCGAATGACGCGGAAAGACTCTTTACCCTTACTGCCACACAATTCCAACTCAAGCAAACCGATCAGGCTCGAAGGAACCTGGATCGACTCGAAAAGCTTGCGGCGCACGATCCGTGGGCGCTTTCCCGCATCGGGAAGATGCTCCTCAGCCATAAAATGCCGCGAGAAGCGGAGGCTGACTTTGAACGTTCGGCTGAGCTTTTGGCGCAAGGGAATAACCCGGTGCCGCCGGACTTAAGGCTCTCCGACCTCTACCTGCAGATCGCTCAACTGCGTTTCAATCGCTCCGATTACCTGGGTGCAATCCGCTACCTGAACAAGGTGCAACCGGGCAGCGTCGAACCTGACCTCGAGGCTGCGCGCCTGGATCTCGTCGGGTTGGTTTTCCTGGCCCTCGGCAACACGCAGGACGCACGGGCGCAACAGACGCGGGCGGTCGAACTAGCCCCCTGCAGTCGCGATTTCACCTCCCATCTGGCGTGGACGGAACTGTTGGCGGGAGACTTGCAGGCGGCGGCAGCAGCGGCAGAAACCGCCCGCAACAAATGGCCCCAGGATCCGGACGTCATCCAGATCGCCGCGATCGTTCAGCGCGAGAGTCTCCCTGAACGCAAGCGGATTCCGCTCTCCGCCCACTGGCACATGAAAGGAGAGGGGATGGTATGCTGCCCTTGTAACACCCCATGTCCCTGCCGTTCCAACGCTCCTCCCACTCACGGGCATTGCGAGAGCACGGGAGGTTTTCACATTGTGAAAGGAAATTACGGCGACATCCCGCTGGATGGTATGACCTTCGTGGTCGTCAGCGCCACGATGGACACACAGGGTGAGCCGGCTGTCTTCTACATCGATTCCTCGGCTACAACCGAACAGGTCATAGCTTTGGAGCACGTTTTCCAGCAATTTACTCCTCTTCGCCAGTTTATGTCTCTGGATACGCGGCTCGTGAAAGTGACCTTTGAGCGTTCGCGGGAAGTCTTTAACGTTGAAGTTCCGGGTGCGATTCAGATGAAAATCGAGCGACAACTGAACAGCAATGGCGAGCCGCTTCTGCGCACGGCCGCTATCGATTACTTTTCCAACGCCCTCGAGTATGCCCGCAACCTGGTCTACAAGGTTACGGATGCACAAGCCGGCTTGAAGTGGGACTACAGCGGTCGTCAGGCTAACTATCGAACCATCGATCTGGATTCCCGCGATTACCGGGACGCCGCGATGCTCATCCAGTTCGCGGACGGTTCAGGATATTTTACGGACAAACAATTGGAGTTGATCCGCAGTCTGAACCTACCCATGCTCTCGAGCTACCCCAGGCCTTCGAAGCTGTGAAAAAATCGCTGTGGGTGGCTGTTGCGGCTGCGCCGCTTGATGTGCGGAAAGCCTGCGGCTTTCCGGCAAGCGGCCCAGCCTGAATACTTTATTGTTAAGCCTGGTGTACGGAAAGGCTGAGCCTTTCCGCACATCAGGCGGCAAAGCCGCGATTTTTTCACAGCTTCTCCGGCGAAGGAAGTTATGAGTTCTAAGTTCTGAATTATGAAAGTCCCCCACCTGTCATTCCGAGCGGAGCGAGGAATCTGCTTCTCCTTAACCAAAAGCAGATTCCTCGTCGCTTCGGCCTGTACCATGCGGTGCGGGGATTCGCTCCTCGGAATGACAGGGTTGGTTAACGCTTCTAGGTTCTTCACACTATGATGCGCCGGCGTCAATTTTTATCGGCCGTTGCTCTGATTCCCGCGCTCGATCCGGCTTCACTCTGGGCTTCTCGGATCACCCGTTCCACCGCCCCACGAATCGAGGAGTTCGACTTTACCACCCTCCGTAGCGCGATCACTCCGGAAGAGGACTTTTACATCCGCGACCACTTCCCGGCGCCACGTTTAGCGTCTCGGTCCTGGCAGCTTCGTATTACCGGCCAGGTCGGGTCTTCGCTGGAAATGACTTACGCGGAACTTCTACGGGAGACGGCCTCTAGCAGTGTGGCGACGCTCGAATGTGCGGGCAACACGGTTGGAGGGGGTGGGGTGAGTACGGCGGAATGGACGGGGATTCCACTGGGGAAATTGCTCCAGCGGGCCGGTCTGCGCCCCCAGGTCAAGCAGATTCGACTGATCGGGGCAGATGGCGACGCCGGCAACCAAGGACCGGGTTTCTTCTCGCGCAGCATTCCCCTGGAGAAGGCCTTGCACCCCGATACGCTTCTGGCTTTCCAGATGAACGGATCTCAACTGCCGGTGGAACATGGCTTCCCGGTGCGGGCGATTGTTCCCGGATGGTACGCCATGGATTCCGTCAAGTGGCTGG
Organism: Terriglobia bacterium; assembly: GCA_035490955.1. Classification (GTDB taxonomy): domain Bacteria; phylum Acidobacteriota; class Terriglobia; order UBA7540; family UBA7540; genus DATJKY01. The sequence continues at coordinate 22,320 of DATJKY010000767.1, forward strand.
TTGGAATTGAGGCCCTAGACCACGAGGATACGAGCCCTTTCATGACCCAGGAGTATGTTGCTCTGCGCCTGCAGGCCGTGGGAGCAGCGCGGACGCCGGTTACGCGGATGCAGGTTAAGTCTCAGATCGCGTGGCCGCCTGACGGGGCGGTGCTCGGCGCAGGCCGGTACGCCATCCGCGGGGCGGCGTGGGCCGGGGAACACAAGGTTGCGCTTGTTGAAGTCAGTACCAATGGCGGCCGGGACTGGGCTGCGGCGTCCCTAGAAAAGAGCCCTGCCCCATATTCCTGGGTGCTGTGGGCCTATCCTTGGGATGCTCAAAGGCCGGACGAGCACCGCATTTCCGTTCGCGCTACCGACGACAAAGGGAACACACAGCCGGCTGCGCGCGACCCCCTGCGAGTGGACGCTTACGAGTTGAATTGGATGCAGTCTGTTCGGTGCACAGTGCGCCAGCCTGGCTTGGGTCAGTGAATGCTCTGAAGAATGTACAAACTCAAGAGTCCCGCGAAGCGGGACACCGTGAATAGCCGTAGGTGCAACCTACGGGCGCAGACGCCGAGAAAGCCCTCGGCCCTGGAGGGGCCGTCCCAGCGGGGTATCGGCAGGGCCGGAGTCGTTGCGGCGATCCACGGTCAACCCCGGCGGGGTTGATTGGGTTTTGGTACCCTTTGTCCGTAGGTTGCACCTACGGCTATTCACGGACCGGCCCCTCGCGGGGCCAGATCCACGTTCCGCGCTCCTAGCTTTTATGTCGCGCATCCTCGTGCTGACGTGGTGATGCAGAACCGCTTGGGCCAGCAGGAAAGTTTGGGCATGGCGCTACGGGACGTTTCGGGTGTTCGACCCCCAGGTTCCGAGTGGACGTAATCCGACCAGAATGCTAAGGTCACGACATCGGTAAACACGCACTATAAAGGAGCCACCTTTCACTTCAGGAAGAGAAGGACATTAGGAGAAGGTATACAGTTTGAGGCAAGCCTGGAAAAACTGAAGTGGCGGAGATGACCGATGAAGAGCAAGCGAGTGGCGGGATGGTTGATGACGGCGGTGCTGGCATTCGCCGTGAGTGTGCGCGGAGAGGGTGTGCTGGCGGTGAAAAAGTTGCGGTGCGAGTACAAAGTTGATCCAGTGGGAATCGACGTGAGGAAGCCGCGTCTGAGTTGGGAACTGGAGAGCGCGGAGAAGAACGTGTTGCAGACGAGCTATGAGGTGCGCGTGGCGGGGTCCGAGGCGGAACTGGCGAAGGAGAAATTGATTTGGACGAGCGGGAAGCAGATGTCGGATGCGTCGATTGGAGTGGAGTACGCCGGGCCGGCAACGGTGAGCGGGAAGACTTACTACTGGCAGGTGCGGGTTGGGGACAATCACGGGCATCTGTCGGATTGGAGCAAGATCGCGCGGTGGGAGATGGGGCTGCTGGAGGCGGCGGATTGGAAGGCCAAGTGGATTACGCCGGATTTGGCGGAGGATGAGGCCAAATCAAATCCCGCGCCGCTCGTGCGGAGAGAGTTTGCGGTGAAGAAGAAGGTGGAGCGGGCACGATTGTATGCGACGGCGATGGGATTGTACCAGATGGAATTGAACGGGAGGCGTGTAGGAGATGAATATTTCACGCCGGGATGGACCGCTTACGATTTTCGCTTTCTATACCAGACGTACGACGTGACCGGGATGGTGAAGAGTGGTGCGAATTGTCTGGGGGCGATGCTGGGTGACGGGTGGTTTCGCGGAAGAATTGCGTGGGGTGGGAAGAGAAACCTTTATGGAAAGAAGTTGGAATTGCTGGCGCAACTCGTGATCACGTACGCGGATGGGACACAGGAGATCGTGGTGACGGATGAGAAGTGGAAAGCATCGACCGGGGCGGTATTGGCGTCGGACATTTATAACGGCGAGACATACGACGCGCGCCTCGAGAAGCCGGGGTGGAGCACGGCGGATTACGACGACAGGGGATGGGCAGGCGTAAAGGTGATGGAAGCTCCGAAGGCGAAGCTGGTGGCGCCGGCGGGGCCGCCGGTGAAAGGGATTGAAGAAATCAAGCCGGCAAAAGTTTGGAGGACGCAGGCGGGCGAGACAGTCCTGGACATGGGACAGAACATGGTGGGATGGATGAGATTTCGGGTGACGGCTCCGGCGGGAACGACGATCACCCTGCGGCATGCTGAGGTATTGGACAAGGCAGGAGACCTGTATACGGAAAATCTGCGGTCGGCGAAGGAGACGATTCAGTACACGACCAAGGGCACAGGAATGGAGACTTACGAGCCGCATTTTTCGTTTCAAGGATTCCGGTACGTGGCGGTGAGCGGATGGCCGGGGGAAGTGAAGCCGGAGGATTTTACCGGGGTCGTGGTGCATTCGGCGATGGAGAAGACGGGAACGTTCGAGAGCTCCAGTTCTTTGCTGAACCAGTTGGAGCGTAACATCCTCTGGGGACAGAAGGGAAATTTCGTGGACGTGCCGACGGATTGTCCGCAGCGCGACGAGCGGCTAGGCTGGACGGGCGACGCACAGGTGTTTGCGGCGACGGCATCGTTTAATCACGACACGGCCGGGTTTTACACGAAATGGCTGAAGGACGTGGCGTTGGACCAGGAGGACGATGGCGCGGTGCCCTTCGTGATTCCGAATGTGCTGACCCACGACACCAGGAAGGGGGCGGCGGCTTCGGCGGGCTGGGCGGATGTAGCGGTGGTGTTGCCGTGGACGGTGTATCAGACGTTTGGGGACAAGCGGGTTCTGGAGCAGCAGTATCCGAGCATGAAGGCGTGGGTGGAGTACATGCGGCGGGAAGCGGGCGCGAAATACATTTGGAGCAGCGGATTCAGCTTCGGGGATTGGCTGGCGTTTGCGACAACGCAATCGGATTATCCGGGAGCGACGACGGACAAGGACTTCCTGCAGACGGCATATTTTGCGCGGTCGACGGCCCTGCTGGCGAAAACGGCGCAGGTGCTGGGGAAGAAAGAGGACGCGGCGAATTATGCGGCGCTGGAGGACCGGATCAAGAGCGCGTTCTTGCGGGAATTTGTGACCGAGAATGGAAGGATTTCGCCGAATACGCAGACCGCGTACGCGCTGGCGCTTGCGTTTGATTTACTGCCGCCGTCGATGCGCGCGGAGGCGGCAGGACGACTGGCGGCGGACGTTCGAAAGTTCGGGCATTTGACGACGGGATTCTTGGGGACGCCCGTTTTGTGCGAGGCATTGAGCGAGAACGGGTACGTAGATGAGGCGTACATGCTGCTAAACCGGTCGGAGTATCCGTCGTGGCTGTATCCGGTGACGAAAGGGGCGACCACGATCTGGGAGCGCTGGGACGGGATCAAGCCGGACGGGAGTTTTCAGGATGCGGGGATGAATTCGTTCAATCATTACGCGTACGGAGCGATTGGCGAGTGGATGTATCGTGTGGTGGCGGGGATTGAGATTGATGAAGCGCAGCCGGGGTATAAGCACATTTTGATTCAGCCGCGACCGGGAGGCGGGTTAACGTATGCGAAGGCATCAGTGGAAAGCATGTATGGAAAAGTCGCGGCGGGATGGGAAATTATTGACGGAAAGTTGATCGTGAGGGTGGCGGTGCCGTCGAATACGACGGCGACGGTGAGGTTGCCGGGTGGAAGAATGGAGGAAGTGGGGTCGGGCGTTTATGAGATTGAAGAAGTAATGAGGTAAGAGAGCAAAGAGGTGGAGCTAAGCAGACCTTGATAGCTGCTTATAGGGCCGGGAGCCAATCTTGGGCGTGCCTCTCCACAGCGATTCGAACAAGTTCGAATTAACTCCTGGGCACATCCGGGCGATTCCACCATCCCCCGCCCAGAGCCTGAAACAGCGCGGCGGTGTCGGCATAACGATTGGACTGAGCCTGCACAAGGTTCAGCACGGCTTGCTGATAGGCTTGTTCCGCACTCAAGAGCGCCAGATAGTCGGCGTAGCCGGACTCAAGCCGTTTCTTCGTCAGGTCTAGGGTAACGCCGGCGGCGTTTGTGGCGGCCGCAGCGGCCTTTAAACCGTCCGCATCCTGTTGCAGCGCATGCAGCGTGTCAGCGACATTCTGGAAGGCGGTCAGGACTGTGCTGCGATACTGTTCGGCGGCCTGAGTAAAAGCGGCTTCCGCCGCGCGCTGACGATGCCGCAGGATGCCGGCATCAAAGATGGGCTGGGTGACGCCTGCCGCCAAGTCCCAAAAACCATTGCTGCTCGAGAACAATTGGCCGAGTGCCAGCGCCGTGCTGCCGGCGCTGATAAGGAGGAAAGACTTGGACGGACAGGTCGCCATCAAAATCAATGTTGCCAACCGCCTCCTTCTCAACTGGAAACAGATAGGTCCCCACCGGCTCGATTTTGATCCAATTGGCTCGGCGAAAGGTCCACTGTCGCTTCGGACAGGGATATTTTGGAAGTTGCGTTTGAGCCCTGGGACGTATTTGCGTTTGCAGCGTGGCGCCCCTTAGATAGAAGAACGGCTGCAGCGATAGCAACCACGCTCGCGACCGTCATGACAGCTGCGGCTGCTTTCTTGTTAGGGAGCA
>DATJKY010000768.1:0-7336 GCA_035490955.1 Terriglobia bacterium
CTTTCGTTCTCGCCGCGCAGCCCCTCTGCTAGCTCGATAGCCAGCCGGGTAATTACGGCCCAGGCGTTTCCCCCGTACAACTTGGCATGAAGCCAATTCTCGTTCGCGAACATGTCCGCTAGAGCAGCAAGCGACACGCGAAACCGAGTCTCAAAGGCCCCAAGCGCCCGCTCTGCCGAAGGCGACGCGAGAGCGACCGCCCTGATTGGGACTAGCGTTCTCCAAGCGTCGCTGCGATTCGTCGGGAGAGAAACCAAATAGCGCCACTTCTCCGAAGGAAGAAGCCGTTCATGGACGAGATGACGCACGTTTCGCGCCTCGTGGTAGATGAGCGTCACGACGTTGCAGAGCACCTCGAGATGGCTAGCACCTAACACCTAGCACCTGACACCTAATCCTGCAGATTCTCAAAAATCCCTGCCGCGCCCATGCCGCCGCCCACGCACATGGTCACCATACCGTAGCGAGCCTTGCGGCGCCTCATTTCACCGAGTAGTGTGGCGGTAAGCTTGGCGCCCGTGCAGCCGAGGGGATGGCCGAGGGCAACGGCGCCACCATTGACGTTGACCCTTTCAATGTCAAGCCCGGCCTGCTGGATGACCGCCAGCGCCTGGGCAGCGAACGCTTCGTTTAGTTCAATCAGGTCAATATCTTCCAGCTTGAGGCCGGCGAGCTTCAGCGCCTTAGGAATGGCGTAAACGGGACCCACCCCCATCTCCTCCGGCAGCGTACCCGCGGTCGCGAAGCTGACGAACCGTGCCAGGGGCTTAACGCCCAGTTCCCGAGCTTTCGCCATCGACATCACCACCGCAGCAGCCGCACCGTCGCTCATCTGCGAGCTATTGCCCGCAGTAATCGTGCCCTTGGCGTGGAAGGCAGGCTTGAGCTTGGCGAGCGCTTCCAATGAGGTGTCCTTCCGCGGACCTTCGTCAACAGCAAAGATGATCTTGCGTGTTTGTGGCTTGTCCTTGCCGTTTAGGCTGACGTCGACGACTTCCAGTGGTGCGATCTCGTCCTTGAATCTGCATTCCGCGATGGCCGCCAGAGCTCGCTGGTGACTCCGTAGCGCGAACTGGTCAGCTTGCTCGCGACTGATGCCGTACCGGTGGGCTACCCTCTCCGCCGTCAACCCCATGCTCAGATAGGAATCCGGGTAATGGTCCATGAGGTAAGGATTGGGAGAAAAATGGAAGCCGCCCATGGGAATCATGCTCATGGTTTCCGTGCCACCGGCGACCATCGTGTGAGCGAAGCCCGCCAGGATGCGCTCCGCGCCCAGGGCGATCGCCTGCAGCCCGGAAGAGCAAAAGCGGTTGATGGTCATCGCCGAGCAGGCAACGGGCAGGCCGGCCCGTAGCGAGGCAATGCGCGCCACATTGTTGCCCTGCTCGGCCTCCGGCATTGCACAGCCGAGGATGACGTCCTCGACTTCGCTGGCCTCCAGGCCCGGCACGCGCTTGATGACTTCCTGGATCATGGCTGCCGCCATGTCGTCCGGCCGCGTGTTGCGCAGCGTGCCCCTCGGCGCTTTGCCTACTGCTGTGCGCGCGATGGATACGATAACTGCTTCTTTCATCTCAACCTTCCAATCCCGGTCAGCAACCGATCTCTTAGAGTATTCTGCGTTCGTCCACAGCCGGCGGTCTGTGATCCTGCTCACAGGGCGCCGCTGCAACTTCAGCTCGCTCCCTTTCAGTCTACTCTCATTCTACTGCTAAAAGAGGAGCCCCTCAGGGGGCGGGCCGATTTGCACCGAATTCTTCTTCAGTGCCTGGCTGGCAAGATCGAAGAACGCTGCCCGAACGCAGGCGAAATGCGGCAGGTAGTTAAGGCTCTGCGCTTGTCCGCTGAGGCGGCGCCCTCAGCTGCGGTATAGCCTCTTGTGCGCGTTGACGTATCGTTGCCGAAGGGCACATAAAATCAAGGACTTGCGCGGTGGCAGGAAGACATCCGTCACGCCGTCGCGCCTCAGTGTCCGGAGCGGCGCTCCAGTGCTTTCTGGGCTTGCTGGTGGAGAGACTTCCACACTTCTGACTTCGGATTCTCCGTTGTCTTGATGACTTCGCGGTACAACGCCTCGCCCTCCTGGGCCTGTCCCATTCGAATTTCCAGGCTTCCCACCAGCAACTTCCAGAGCGGATTATCAGGATATTCTCGCGCCATGGTCTGGAAGATTTCGAGCGACTTCGCATACTGCCGCTCGCTCGCTCGCGACAGGTTCTTCGCCAGGTGAAACTGCGCCTCTCCTTTTGTGATTACGCCTTTGTCGGCTGCGGTCTGAAGTTGCTGGAGGCCGAGTTCCCGATCACCTCCGGGAAGAAGGATCAGGAATCTCAGCATCTTTACGTAGGTCGGCAGCGTGGCCTCGAAGTAGTTGTAGATGCCGGCTCCCAGGTCAGCGTCGTAAAGCGTAGGATCCAGTTTAAGGGCGGTGAGCGACAGGTTGCGCATTTTCTTGCCGGCCCGGGCCGTGGCGAGGGCATGGTCCCGCAGGGCTTCCAGACGAGCCGCGAGCGCGTAGGCGAATCCTTCGTAAAGATGAGCCCGGGCCTCGTCCTTATGGCTGTGAATCTGGGCCTCCGCCTTCTGGATAGCGAGGTTGTTGAGGCGCTGGAAGTCGGCGTCGTAGGGCGTGACCGCCTCGGAGACGGCCTCGAAGACATCAGGGTCAATAAGATTGCCTTCCGTCAGGTAGATCCTCCACCAGTTCGAGTCAGCCTCCAGAACGTAGCCTAGGGGCGACTCGGGCTCGGCCTGCGCAATCTGGCGGAAGACCTCGATCGCCTTGTCGAAGTCACCGTCCATCAGGAGTTGCATACCGTGGCCAGCGGTCTCGATTCGCTGCTCCCCAGTCGGCGCGGGCGGCGGCAGCTGCGCCCTTACGATCTGGCAGGTTCCGGATGCGAGCACGACCCATCCCAAGAGCGGCCATTTTGCCGAACACATCAATGCCTCCGGTTTGCGAATGTTAATAAGCAGCGTCTCTAGTGTTGCGTCACGAGAACGCCTTTACTTTCGGGGTTGTTCAGGGCACGGCTTTCTAGCCATGCCGAACCACAACACCAGACCCTCCCGGCCTTAGTCGCTGCAGGGGCTAAGGCCCACATGTTGAACGACATGCAGCTCGGCACGGCTGAAAGCCGTGCCCTCGAGTTTCTACATTTGGATTCACAGCCGTCCGCGGTTGATAACGGCCCTCTCCGAGGGGAGAGGGTACGGCGAAGCCGGGGGTGGGGGGTTGTTTTCTTCGTGGAGATTCAGCGAATCCCTCACCCACCGCTTCGCGGTCCGCCCTCTCCCGCAAGCGGGCGAGGGCTGTTGTCAACTGATATTTGGCCGTCAGACCAAAATGTACAAACTCTAGGGCACGGCTGAAAGCGATGCCCTGATACAGTGGGTATGTTACAAGAATTCTGTAGGTCGTCAATGCTCCGGTCACAATCCGGCGCCTATGCATAAGGAGATTCTCCCAGCCCACTGCCGCGATGGTTGCGCTCGGTAGTTAGTCCGTCCAGCCTAAATATCGGTTTCGCGTCCTGTCATCAGCATGCGACGCTTCTAGTTTTGTTTTGTTTGCGTCGTGTTATGATGGAAGGGCCAATCAGTCGAATTAATACCGGCAAGATTCTCGGGGGCTTGGAATGGCAGAGGTCAAAGTTGGTCTGCAGGATGTGGTGATCGCGACATCCAGCATCTGTTCGATCGACGGACAACGCGGCAAGCTTACCTATCGGGGCTATGACATTCACGACTTAGCGGAGCATTCCAGCTTCGAAGAGGTCGTGTATTTGCTCTGGTATGGCCGCCTTCCCAAGCAGACACAGCTCGATGAGCTGCGTCAGCAACTGGCGGAGAATCGACCGATTTCGGTGGAAATCGTGGATTTGCTGAAGCGTCTCCCGCCTCCGCAGCATCCGATGGAGACGCTGCGCACCGCGATTTCCGCCCTGTCACTCTACGACCCGGAAGCCGAAGACATGTCGGAGGAGGCGAATCGCCGGAAGGCGCTTCGTCTGACGGGGCAGATGGGTACCATCGTGGCGGCTTTTGGGCGCATTCGCGAAGGTAAGGAACCCATTCCACCGGATCCGCAACTGAACCACGCCTCCAATTTCCTTTACATGCTTCGGGGCCACGTTCCCAACAGCGAAGACGCGCGATGGTTTGACGTTGCTCTTATTCTGCACGCCGACCACAGTTATAATGCCTCCACCTTTGCCGCGCGGGTGACGGCGTCCACACTCTCCGACCTGCATTCGGCTATCACCTCCGCCATCGGCACGCTGAAAGGGCCATTGCACGGCGGCGCCAACGAGCAGGTGATGAAAATGCTTCTGGAGATTCAGGCGCTCGACAAGGTGGAACCCTACGTTGGTAATCTTCTGGCGCAGAAGAGGAAAGTCATGGGTTTTGGGCATCGCGTCTATCACACCGAAGACCCGCGCGCTGCGGTCCTACGCAAGATGTCGGAGGAGCTGGGACGCCGCACGGGACAGACGAAGTGGTTTGCAATGTCCAAACAGATCGAGGACCTGATGATCCGGGAGAAGAAGATCAACGCCAACGTGGACTTTTACTCTGCTTCGGCCTATTACGTCCTCGGCATTCCTGTGGACCTCTACCCCCTGGTGTTTGCCGTCAGCCGCATCTCTGGGTGGGCAGCGCACGTCCTCGAACAATACCGCGACAACAAACTCATCCGGCCGCTCGCTGAGTACGTGGGGCCGACGAACCAGAAGTATGTCCCCCTTGATCAACGCTGAGCCCGTACCGAGATAGTGTGGGTCGGGTGCTGGGTAGCCACGGTCAGTGGTTTTCCTGACCGTGGCTACCCAGCAGCCAATCAGTGACGGAAGTGTCGTACGCCGGTCAAAAGCATCGCGAGGCCGAGCCGATTGGCGGCAGCAATGACTTCAGGATCTCGGACCGAGCCGCCCGGTTGAACGACCGCCGTGGCCCCAGCCTTCGCAGCTTCTTCCACGCCGTCGGGGAAGGGAAAGAAGGCGTCGGAGGCGACCACCGTTCCCTCCAGCGAGTGCCCCAATGCGGAGGCCTTCATCGCCCCGAGGCGGACGGAATCCACACGGCTCATCTGGCCCGCGCCCACCCCTACTAAGACTCCGTCGCGCGCGTAAACGATGGCGTTTGACTTCACGTGCTTCACCACCCGCCAGGCGAAGATGAGGGCGCGCTCTTCGGCTTCGGTCGCTTGCCGGTCGGTTACGCATTTCCAGTGTGCGGGATCGGCCGCCTGAGTGTCCGGGGTCTGAACCAGAAGTCCGCCCCCGATGCTCTTCAACTGTAGTCCATATTCATCGCCGGTTGTCGCGGACATGTCCATCAGGCGCAAGTTCTTTTTGCCGGAAAGCCGCTGCAAGGCGACCTGTTCATAGCCCGGAGCGATAACCGCCTCGACGAACAACTTAGCCAGTGCCTCTGCAGCGGCGCTATCCACTCTTTGGTTGAAGGCGATCACCGAACCGAACGCCGATACAGGGTCGACAGCTAAGGCGCGCTCGTAGCTCGCTCGGAGTGTCGTAGCCGTGGCAATGCCACAGGGGTTGGTGTGCTTGATGATCGCCGTGGTCGGCTCGGTGAATTCCTGCGCTAGCCGCCATGCGGCCTCGAGGTCCACGAGGTTGTTGAAAGAGAGTTCTTTGCCCTGGATCTGCCCAGCACAAGCCAGACCTCGTCCGGCAGCGGAGGGGTTCACGTAGAGGGCTGCCTTCTGATGCGGATTCTCACCGTAGCGCAGGTCGAAGGCCTTGCGTGCGTTCAGATGCAGGTTCTCCGGCAGGTCCACGCCGGCCCACTTCTGGAGTACAGTCGAAATGGCCCCATCGTAGGCCGCAGTGGTCGCGAAAGCCTTGCGCGCCAGGTGGGCACGCGTTTCGCGGGAAACACAGCCCTGCGTGTTCCTGACTTCCTCGAGCAGGCTGGGGTAGTCGGCCGCATCCACCACTACGGTGACATCTTCGAAGTTTTTGGCCGCTGACCGAATCATCGCCGGCCCGCCGATGTCGATGTTCTCAATCAGCTCCTCAAAACTCACTCCCGCTCGAGCCGCAGTCTTCTCGAAAGGGTAGAGGTTGACCACCACGAGGTCGATGAACTCGATCCCCTGGGCCCTTACCTGGTTCTGGTGCTCCTGGTTGGAACGGACAGCCAGGATGCCGCCGTGTACCTTGGGGTGCAGTGTTTTCACGCGACCGTCGAGCATCTCCGGAAACCCGGTCAGGTCCGATACCTCGCGTATCCTTAGCCCCTTTTCGCGCAGTAGCTTGGCTGTTCCGCCGGTGGAGAGGATCTCAACGCCAAGTGCTGTCAAACCGGCGGCAAGTTCCTCCACACCCGTCTTGTCGCTCACGCTAATCAGGGCCCGGCTGATTTTCTTCATCGGTTGCTCCCGAAGTTCGAAACTGGGGATTGGAAACTGGAAAGACGGCTTCCGGCCCGGTTCTTCTTTCCGCCGAGAAAACCAAAGATCAGTTTCTCCACGGTGTTGCGGCTGTCTGGGCGGACGAGATCGCTCTAGTTGGAGAACGTGCCCGTCTTGAGATCGACGGTCAACCGCTGCTGGCTAAAAGTGCTCTCTTGATTGGAGAAGGGGTCGCACGGTCCCTCAGATAGCTGAACAACGATGTTGGCGATTCGGTCGCCGTGCATCCCAACGAACTCCTCCGCGCCCTTGCAATAACGCGGACCTGTTTCTGCCGGGTGGTGCGGGGGCGTCAAGGCGACAGGCCGTGCTTCGTCGCATTCCTCCATTTCCCGATAGCCAGGGACGCCTGCTGCAGCTCTTACGGCGCTGTTGATTCGCGCAGCAGTCGGGGGGTTGACGTTATAGATGACCACATATTGAAGGTCGTAGCCACAGGCTCCGCCCGACGACACATGATTGAAAAACCCTTCCCCCAAAACGGCCCCTCTGACTTCCGCCCATCCTTAGTGATTCCTTGATCTTCCCGGTAGATCAGTGGCTGGGGAGTCGGTGTCGGCGCAAGAGCCTTCCACCGGAGAAGGTACCCCCTTGACGCCCTCTCAATCGAAAGCAGGAGGTCTCCCTTCGAAAAGATCTGTACGAAAGGTGCGGGACAGCCGACCGCGTCAGATTCATAGTAGATGTTAACCTTGTTTTTGCCTGCTGCTTCTGCGACTGCATTTAACCGAACGCAGGTCGTATGCCCCTTTCCGAAGATCTGTGATGCCCCCCTTGCGTCTAGAATGACAATGTGATATTCGATGTAGAGGTCCGGCTCAAAAAATTCGCTGAAACGCCCACCCATTCACTGAGATCAAATGTCGCAGGCGGCCGCGCCGGGCGCTCCTCCGGCCG
>DATJKY010000769.1:0-1551 GCA_035490955.1 Terriglobia bacterium
GGGCGGTCCGGGAAAGGCCATCAAGTTATCAAAAGCCGGGATCAAACGACACAAAGCTGAAAAGGAGCGCTAAGAGGCGAGCGTGACCACATGAAATCACCGCAGCGTCTTCTTTTTGCAAAAGGGAAGGACGTGCCCAACAGCCGACTTCCAGTGCTGCTTTTTCGAGCTCTGAGCGAGAATCTGACGGCCGGGCCATTTTAGGCTGCTTTCTTGACCGTGTGAACAGCAATGAATTCGATGTTAGCCACGGCCATCCGCTTGGCCTTCAGCAGCAGGTAGCGAAGATTCTGATAGCCGCGGCCGCGATTGATCAGCATGCGAATGTTTCCGTTGACCGCCTCGACCACCCCGAAGCGTACCTTGGTTCGACAGTAGTTTAGAATGCCGTCCAGGTGCTGGATTAACAGCGCGGCGAGTTTCTGAAACGAGGGCAAGCGCTGCCATCGCAGTTGATCCGTCCACTTCCCCAGGTAGTTGACCATTGCCCGTTCGTAGCGATAGTCCCAGAGTCCTCCCAGGCTCTCCTTGAGCATGTAGGCTTTGAACACCCGCCGGTTCAACTGGAAGAGCCGGTTCAGCACGCCGCGCTGCCTCGGCACCAGGTTTTTCCAGCGACTCAGCAGCAGCCATTTCTTTCCTTTGATCAGATCGCGCATCTTCCGCCCTTTGCGGAAGAACTCTGCTCGCCGCACCTCGTCAACCGCGCCGTTGGCGTGTTGGAGGATGTGGAACTTGTCATAGATGAGGTGGCATCCGGGAACCCATTCCTCCATGCTGAGGCGGAACGGCTCCCACATATCCACGCACGCCGCCTCGATCCGTTTCCGCTGCCGGCTGACCAACTGGCTGCGAAAGAAATCATCCAGCGTCTCCTTCTTCCGCTCCCTGCCGAACCACAGCGGCTCCGCCGTCTCCAGATTGCACACTACCGTGAGAAACTTACCCTGCTTGCCCCGGTATATTTCGTCCACCCCCATCTGTCGTAGCGGTGGCTGACGCCGCTTTGCCTCCCACCGCTCCAGACATCGCAGATCGATGGCCCGCACGCTGCTCGCGGCCAGACCCATGTGCCGCGCCACCTGGCGCGCCGCCGCACTCTCGCAAGCCTGCCCAACCACCTCTTCGAAACGCTTGCTGAATGGCGCCTTACTCGGCAGCTGTGCGACCTTCTCAGCCCGTATCCCACAATGCGGGCACTTCACTCGGTAGGTCTCCACCACCACCGTTGTCCTGTACTCAAAGCAGGGCAGGTCGCGCACTTCGCGCTCACAGACTTCGTGGATCTTATTCGCCGCTACGTGTTGTCCACAACGCGAGCAAATCAGCTTCAATCCCGCTTTCTTCCGCCTCACCCACAACTTCATCCTCTTGCCCTGCTCGTCAATCTCCAGGCGATAGACCCTGTATCCAGGCCATCCCAATACCTTCGTCCAGTCGTGTGCCCGCACCCTCTCAGGCTAGCCAAGGGCCCTTCTCTGTGAAAGCTGGCCTTTCCGGGTAGGTTGTCGGATTCCTGCGCAGAGCCGTATTAGGGTTGGTATGTCCAAT
>DATJKY010000770.1:0-5483 GCA_035490955.1 Terriglobia bacterium
CCGAGGAGACTGGCTCTTCACCGTATCGCTCTTAAAACTGGGCTCTACGCCTCATTCACCCTGGCCTTCTGGTTAGCCTTCTGGGTGCGGTTTCGATCGGGTCTGATTCCCGTCGACTCCCCTCCCGTGTTCAGCGAGTACATGATTCTCTATCTCGTGGCGCTGGTGACGTGGGGCGCCCTAAGCCGTGTTCTCCGGCTTGACCAGCTGTGGGTGGCCTCCGACCCCGAGCAATGGATAAAGAGCGGTGTCTGGGCCACAGTTGGCAGTCTAATGGGGGTTTTCTTCGCCGCCTTCTTCGTCCGAGCCTATTCGTTCTCACGCCTCTTTGTCGTGTTGCTCGGCGGTTTCAACGTTGTAACGTTAGGTGTCACACTCAAGATTTTGTTGGCTTTGGTAGAGCGGGGGGCGCGGCATGGTGAGGAAATCAAGGTTCTGATCGTCGGTGACGGCTTCCGGGCAGAGGAGATCGCAGCAGTCATCGCACGGAACTCCTGGGTGCAATGTAGAGTGGTGGGTTATCTGTCCGTTGACGAGGACAAGCGTAGCACGAAAGTGCGTTTTCTTGGACTGCTGGATGACCTGGAACCGGCGTGCCGTAAGTATCAGCCGGACGAAATTCTCGTGGGTGTGAACCTCCTACAACTCAGTCGGGTATCCAAGCTGAAAAACGCATTAGCGCGGGTCTCAGTGCCTTCACGGCTAGTGTGCGACTTCCTCAAGGAAGTCGGTGCCGGAGGTGCGATCCTAGATTTCTTGGGCCTGCCGGTCGTTGAGTTGCACCGTAACCCCAACGACTCGCTGATCTATGGACTCTTAAAGCGATCGTTTGATGTCGTTGTTGCTTCGTTGCTCTTGCTCGTACTGTCGCCGCTCATGCTCCTCATTGCCATAGCGGTGAAGCTTTCTTCTCCTGGTCCCGTATTGTTCTCGCAAGAGCGTGTCGGGCTTCATGGGCGTCCGTTTGTTCTCTACAAGTTCCGAACCATGCTGATACAGAGCAAGCAGAACTCCGACGTGACTTGGACCACCGTTGACGACGACCGGCGCACACCCCTGGGGTTTCTTCTGCGAAGATTGAACCTTGACGAGTTGCCCCAACTTTGGAACGTGCTACGCGGTGACATGAGTCTGGTGGGACCACGACCTGAGCGGCCCTTTTTTGTGGACAAGTTCGTCGAAGAAATCGAGAGTTACAATGTTCGTCATTTCCTAAAAAGCGGGATTACTGGTTGGGCGCAGGTAAACGGGTTGCGCGGCGACACGTCCATTAACAAACGCGTCGAATATGATCTGTACTACCTCACACACTGGTCCTTCGGCATGGACCTGAAGATCCTTTGGCTGACCATCTGGAAAGGATTCCGCGACAAGAATGCCTATTGAACCTCAAGCGCCTGCACCGCTCATGAACAAGGTGCTAGAAGGGCTCCTGATCGCTGTCGTTGTCGGCTCTACAATGGCGTTCGGCGGAGTTCAGCCCCTGGCTTACTCCCTCGTGGAAGTCACTTTGTTTGCGGGACTTGTGGCCTTGCTGTGGCACCAAGCTCGGGAAGGAAGAATCGAGATCCGAGTGCCCATCTGGCCGCTACTCTTCGCGTGCCTGATCTTGCTGCAGCTGATCCCCTTGCCCCCGTCACTGATTGTGAGGTTGTCACCGAAGCGGTTTGTGGGCCCCGCCGCCGCGGGCTGGCCCCCCCACGCTTCTTGGACGACGTTGAGCATTTACCCCCACAATACGTGGCTGGCCTGGATCAAGTTCCTCGCCTACGTTTGCACGTTTACCCTGTCCGCCTATGTGTTTGATTCCCGCCGCCGCAAGAGCGCCCTGGTCAAAGCGTTGATCTATCTGGGCGTCTTCGAGGCAGCCTATGGCAGCCTTCAGTACCTCACTGGCTGGCAGAAGATCTTTACCTACACCAAGCAGTACTACACCGAGGAAGCCACCGGCACTTTCATCAACCACAATCACTTTGCAGGCTTTCTGGAGCTGACACTGCCCTTTGTGATGGCCTACGTGTTCTACTTCTTCCAGATCTGGATGGAAGGCCGCCGACAGCATCGGTCGCTGTCAGGTCCGGCAGGATGGGGCTCGGCGGGCATTCAATCTCTGCTCTACCTTTTCCTTGTGCTCATCTTCCTGGTGGCGCTGGTTTTCTCGCGCTCTCGCGGGGGCATTCTGGCGACGGCTTTCACGGTGTTCGTCGTGGCAGTATTGGCCCAGTTTCGTGCCCGCCGAAAAGCGTGGTTGGTTGGGCTGTCTATCTTCCTGCTAGTTGCGGTGGCATACGGCCTGTGGATCGGGCTTGATCCGGTTCTGGCCCGCTTCGAGCAGATGGGGGAAACCCATTATTTCCAGTTGGAGGGCCGGCTTTCATTCTGGAAAGACTCCATGGGTTTGATTCGGGAGTATCCCCTCGCCGGCATTGGACTGGGAAATTTCGGAATTGCGTTCCCGCGTTTCCAAACCTCGTGGGTGACCTTCCTTGTGGATCACGCCCACAATGACTATGTCGAGTTCGCTGTGGACGCAGGTCTGGTGGGCGTAGCACTCTTGTTCCTGCCCATACTCTACTTGTTAGGTAAGATGATTATCTCCTTCCTCAAGGATCCACGCCGTTATCGTCCGGCTATACTCTTAGGCTGCATTGGCAGCACGCTGGCAATCCTCCTTCACAGCATTACAGATTTCAACCTGCAGATCCCTTCCAACGCTTTGGTGTTCTCGGTGGTGCTGGGTATCGGTTACAAGGCCGCATGCCTAGAGCCTGCAGATGAAGTGGAGCAGAAGCCAGTCGGTCTGAGGGAGCAATCCCGGGCACCGGCCCCTCCCGCAGAAGTCAGCCGGGGCTGATGTACGTCACATCCTGATTTCGCTGGCAGACGAACCGGAGAAAGGAAAATGACCCTGGCCTTCAAACGCGCGGTGACTCGGTGGACGGTTGTGGCCGCGGCGGCTTTTGCTGGTCTGGCGCTGACCGCGTACGTTGGCCGGGCCTATTTGGCCGGCCTGATTTCTGGCCGCGGCACCGGGCGAAGTCTCCAGCTCGCCGTACGACTAGACCCCAAGCAGTCTGAATACCGCCGCGCACTGGGACGTCTTTATCAATATAGCCTGGACACCGCCGATCCGCAGGGAGCGCTCCAGCAACTCAGCAGCGCTGCCCTACTCAGTCCCTATGATGCGCAAGCGTGGCTTGATGTGGGCGCGGCTCTCGAACTGCAAGGCAAAATCGACCAGGCGGAAGCTTGCCTGCGTCGAGCCGACTTCCTGGCTCCCAATCTTCCCGCCTCTCAGTGGACGATCGCCAATTTCTTTCTGCTGCGTGGCAATGTGGATGAGGCCTTCCGGCATTTCAGAGTCGTGTTGTCGGGCACAGACACCTACACGCAGACAGTCTTTAATACGGCGTGGAAGGCCTCGAACGATCCGAAGCAGATTCTCGATGAACTTATTCCGAGCCAGGGACTTCGGCAATTCGATTACCTTTACTATCTCCTCGGCCGCCAGCGATGGGTGGAAGCGCAAGACGTTTGGACGCGGATCGCCGCCAGTCCCGAGAAGTTCGGTGCGGACCTGGCGCGATCGTACATCGATGTTCTATGCTTCAACCTGCATCGGCCGGATCAGGCATACCAGGTGTGGTCGGATCTCCTCAAGAAGGGACTCATCCAGCCCACAGAAGACGCAGCTTCGCAGACACTGATCTTCAACGGGCACTTCGAACAAGACCCGACCAATCTCGGTTTCGATTGGCGTATTATCCCCATGGAGGGAGTCTATGCCGGTCTCGATGAGACTACTTACCGCTCCGCGTCCCATTCGTTGCTCATTCAGTTTTCCGGCAAAGCGAACGTGGACTACCGCAATGTTTACCAGTTGGTTCGAGTTCAGCCCAACCACCCCTATCGTCTTTCGTGGTCGATGAAGACGGAAGGGATCTCGACCGACAGCGGGCTTCGCATGGAGGTGCGCGATCTATATGACCCTCACGCGCTGGACCAGTTCTCCGATTCACTGATAGGTACTACCGAGGGTTGGTCGACATCCGCCATGGACTTCAAGACCGGACCGAAGACCGAGCTAATCATGGTCATCGTTGCCCGCGTGCCGAGCGCTAAGCTCGACAACCAAATCGCCGGTAAGGCATGGGTGGACGACGTCAGCCTGGTCTCGACGACAGAGGAAGCGCCGGTTCATCGGTGAGGGCAAGGAGGCTGAAGGCACGCCGTTGGTTGATACCGTTTGGAGCAGCGTACCTGGGGTTGCTCCGTCCGGACAGGTGGTGCACGGTGCGTACTCGAACGGATGCTCTATGACTGAAAACGGATGGAACGTGGATGTTCTGCTGGCGGGCAGTTGGCGAGGGGCCACATCCGTGCTTCTCTCCCAGGGACGCCGCCACGTAGTTGTGGATACAGGGATGCCTCACGAATCGCCCATGTTGGTAGCAGCCCTCGAACAGCGAGGACTCCGCCCAGCCGACATCTGCAACGTAATTAACACGCATTTTCATATCGACCATGTCTTGAATAATTCGCTTTTCTCGAATAGTACGTTTTATGCTTCGCAGCAGTCTTACGACTGGTGCTGCTCCCTGTACTCGGACCTGTGCGATAAAGCGCGTTGGGAGAAACTGGTTCTGAAGTACTACCCGGAGACCTTCGACTATGAAAGGGCGGGCGCGCTCATGGGCAAACTGAGGAAGATGGCCTTGCGCTGGTGGGATTTAAAACGGCTGGGTCACCGTTCTCGCTTTCGCTGGACGGAGACGAACGCGCTACCTGAGGGACTGGAGAGTTTTGTGACAGAGGGGCATGTGCCCGGCCACCTCTCGATCGTCGTCCACACGCCTTCAGAGCATACGGTTATTGCGGGTGACGCGGTGCTGAGCCGCGACGCAGAGGCTGAGGTGCTTACCATGATCCCTCACCAACGCCGCAGGTTTGAACTCGACCGCGCTCGCCTCCTTTCCTTGGGCGGGCGGGTTCTTCCCGGACACGACGCTGAGTTTGTGAGCCCAGGCGCCGTAGAGGGTTGATCCCTGCCCCACCTGAACTTCTGACCACCGGCCAGTTGGACAGTTCGAGCGAAGCTCTTGTCTTACCTCTGTCGCCTGCTGGTCCAAGTTCGTCACGCACATACCTATCTAATTTAATTAGCCACAATCGACGGGAAACGAACTTCCTGTTTGCTTCCTCGTAAGAGTGTCCCTCGGGTGCGGTGCGCTGGAGTGAGGACGATTAAGGTGACTCATGACTCTAGCTAAAGGCTGTTGCAAAACCCCTTCTTGGGCAGGGATCTGTCCCCGCCGGATGGTTTGCCCCTCGGGGGCGATGTGCACTGCCTGCCTTGGGCTACCGATCTGGCCGCCAGCCCGGGAGTCAACAACGATCCCGCGTACCTGCCCGGTGGCCCTCGGCTAACCAGCCACGGAGGGCCGGGGTCGCTCTCAGTCAAGAGCACCTCGTGAACAGCACGA
>DATJKY010000771.1:0-2836 GCA_035490955.1 Terriglobia bacterium
ACCGCAAAGAAGGCCGCCATCTGCTGCTCGACCTTCTTGCTCTTGCACTTGGGGCAGGTGAATTTCCCCTTTTCGTACTCGGCCAGCGCCATCGGCAGAGTGAACGATTTTTTGCATTCTTTACAGTAGAAGTTATAAATAGGCACGGCGACCATCCTTGGACTAGCGTTGTCGATGATATTCTAGCAAAATCGCCGGCTCCGTCAAATGCCTGTCCCGCCAGCGCCGCTGCTTTTCCGCCATGCTGAACAGCTCCTGACCCTGGCCGGCGCACCCACTCCTCGCCGTGGCAAAGACCTGGGTGAGGTCGGAGTCGTGCGTCGCGGGTCGGTGCTAACTGCGGGCGGAAAGATCCTTCGGGTTGGAACAGCCCGCGACCTGGACGCCGAAGGCCAGCGGTTAAAGGCGCGCGTTATTGACTGCCGGGGACGGGTGGTGATGCCAGGCTTCGTTGATTCCCACACCCACCTGGTTTTTGCCGGCAGTCGCGTCGAAGACTACGAGTTGCGCCTGCGCGGCAAGACCTACGAGGAAATTGCTGCTGCGGGAGGTGGCATCCGGCTGTCGGCGCGCCTGCTGCGCGAGGCTTCCCTGAGCAAGCTGGCGGCGAAGGCCAGCCATTTTCTCGACCAGTTTGCTGCCCACGGCACGACCACCGCGGAAGTCAAGAGCGGTTACGGGCTCGATTTCACCAATGAGCTGAAGACGCTGCAGGTGGTGCGGCGGCTCCGCCGGCACAGCACCGTCGAGCTTGTGCCTACCCTGCTTGCTGCCCACGTCTTACCACCGGAGTACGCCGGACGAGCCAGCGCCTACGTGGACCTCATTGTCAACAAGCTGATCCCGGTGGTGGCGGCTAGAAAGCTCGCGGAATATGTCGACTGCTTCTGCGATCGCGGTGCTTTCAGTGTAGCCCAGTGCCGCCGAGTATTTGAAGCGGGCTTGAGGCACGGGCTCGTGCCCCGCGTTCACGCCGATCAGCTTACACGCACCGGCGCCAGCCGACTGGCTGTCAAACTAGGCGCTGCCTCTGCCGACCACCTGGACTGGGTCACGGATGACGACGTCCGAGTCCTGGCGCGCTCCAACGTCGTCGCGACGCTGCTGCCCGGCTCAAACTTCCATCTAGGGTTGCAACGCTTCGTCCCTGCCCGTCGGCTGGTCGAAGCCGGGGCGATTGTCGCCTTGGCCACCGACTTCAATCCCGGTACGAGTCCGACCCCTAACATGCAGATGATTCTTTCCATCGCCTGCGCCGCCTTGCGCCTTACGCCGGCGGAGGCGATTTCCGCAGCTACCTTGAACGCCGCGTATGCTTTGCGCCGTGCCCATCGCCTTGGTTCCCTGGAGGTCGGCAAACAAGCTGACCTCGTGGTGATGGACCTGGACGACTACCGCGAGATTCCCTATTACTTCGGCGTCAACCACTGCGTGATGGCTGTGAAGTGCGGCCGGATCATCTATCAGGTCGCCTAGCGCTTCGAGACGGATTCGCATCAGAAGAGAGCGCCCGCTGTCGCGGGGGATTCGAGCTTCTCACATCCCCGCGGGGGATGCATAACCTAGCCGTGGGCACGGTTCAGGGTTGGGCCAGGGCCGGCGGTCCGGCACACTTCGGGCGTTGCCCGACGCTACGCTCTGCGGCCCTTTCAGGGCCGAGACGCTGCGTAACAGTGACGTGGTGGACTTATCATGACGTGGATTTTCGTCACGCAGTACTAGCGCGCTTCCGCCCAGCCGACCTTCAATCTCGACAATCTCGAATTGACGCAAAACTCGACTTTGCAAATCTCGAAATCTTCATCTTCACTTGGCACTTGCATGGAAGCCGCTTCGCTTGTAGCATGTTCTGCACCATGGTTTTGGGGCCAATACAGGAATCCGCCACCGAACTGCACTCCACCTTGCAGGAAGCCCGCCTACGAGCTCTCGAATTCGTCAAGGATCGTCGTTTCCTCTCCACGGGGAGGTCGGGCACGTGGCAAACGTGGAGTCTGGAGGCTGATTCCTATAAAATCTAATTCTCAAAGGAGATGAACATGATAGCGAGTAAGACATTCCATATCTCTAACCGACGGACCCCAGCCCTGCTGGTCATGATGGTTCTGACGATGCTGTCTATTCTGCCCGCTTGGGGCGCCGACAAGGCGAAAGACGAGGAGACAATCTCTAATGGCACCAGTGTGCTAACGGCAATGCTCAGTGCGAAGGACGTGCCGGCGGACGTAGTGGCGAAGGCTGACTGCGTGGTCGTTATTCCCAACCTGAAGAAGGCAGGATTCATCGTTGGCGGAAGCGGCGGCCGTGGGCCAATGAGCTGCCGAACCGGTAGCGACTTTAGTGGCAAATGGTCACCTCCGGCTATGTACACCGCCAGCGGCCTGAGCGCCGGCCTCCAGATCGGGGGGTCTTCCAGTGATGTCGTACTCCTGCTGATGGACAAAAAGTCGGTGGACGCCTTCTTGAAGGGGAAGACCAAGCTGGGCAGGGATGCAAGCGTAGCGGCGGGCCCGGGCGCTACGGCCGCCAATGTAGGAGGCGACGTACTGACATACGCGCGCACCTCGGGTGTGTTTGCCGGCTTGTCACTGGGGGGGACCACTCTGGAACCGGACAATGACGCCAACCAGCGCCTGTATGACAAAGCTGTCAGCGCGAGTCAAATCGTTTCTGGCAGCGCCGTTCAGGCGACTACCGCGGGCCAAGCCTACGTCGCTTTGCTCGACAGCAAGGTAACAACGCACAGCCACTGACAAACCGATGATGGGCCCACGCCTCTCCGCCGTCAATTTCTCTCCACTGGGAGGTCGCGCAGGTGGGATGCGTGGAGTCTGGA
>DATJKY010000772.1:0-3211 GCA_035490955.1 Terriglobia bacterium
CATCCCGATTATGGGGCTGGTTTTCTGCGCCTGGATTTGGTGGGGTTTGGAAAACGCTGCGAAGATTATTGGTGGCGTGTGGTTCTTCTTAGGGTTCATCTACCTCGCCTCTAGCACGCACGGCTTCCGTAGCCCGCCGACTACGATTGACATGCGCGAAATACAGACGGATAGCGTTCATTAGGGAGCGCCACGAGGCAAGCCGGCCGCTGCAGGGACCGTCAGTCAGGCGCCACATCTTGAAACAGCGTGAGGAGAGGGAGCTTGACGCCATAGCTCAGGCGGCAGAGCGGATCGAGTGGTGGCTTGATGCGGCCGGAAAGCCGTGCGCCAAAGGTGGTCTAGTCCCAGAAATTGTCATGCGACCGAGAGGGTGAGTCATCTTTGCCGCACGGCGCCGGGTGGTTCTTGATGCGACTTCCTCCTCTGAGTCCGCCGAGCCTGCACATTGACATCCGAGGCCGACGGTCAGTATGCTCAGGGGCAGGCTCACCGTGAGAACTTTGACCTATGGCGCCACGATATCAGGTTCCGGCCGTAAAGCGGGCCTTTGAAATCATCGAGTTGTTGGCCACGCGGGAACCGGGCGCGAGCATCTCGGAAATCAGGCGGGAGCTCCAACTGCCGCTGAGTTCGGTCGCAGCAATTGTCTACACGCTGACCGATTTGGGCTTTCTCGAACGCGACGAACAGACATCGCGCTATCGCCTCAGCGTGAAAATGTACGGGATTGCCCGGCGCGCACTGGATCGGACGGATCTGGCGGCGCAGTGCCATAGCTTCCTGGAGCAGCTGGTCCGCAAGTCGAACTTGACCGGCCACCTGGCGGTGCTGCGGGGCACGGAATCGATGTACGTCGACCGAATCCAAAGTGACGGGTTTGTGCAATTCCAGTCTTACATAGGAATGCGGTGGCCGGTGCATACCTCCGCCGTGGGCAAGGCGTTGCTAACATTTCAGCCCAAGACCGAACTGAAACTCCTGCTGAAAGGGATGACCCTGAGGAGAGTAACGCCACACACGATTACTTCGAAGCGCCATCTGGAAAGGCAACTGGACGAGATCCGGCGCAGGGGCTATTCCTGGGAACTCAATGAAGGCGAAATTGGCGTCGGCTGCGTGGCGGCGCCGGTCTTTGATGATCGCCATCAAGTTGTCGCTGCTGTGAGCCTGACGGGGACAGCGCACCAGATCACTCGAGCCAAGATTCCTCCTCTCGGCTCATTAGTGAAACGCTTTGCCCAGCAGATGTCCCTGCGGCTGGGATTTACACACTAGCCTCCTTCAGTGGCTTATCGTCGGGGTTGCGACATCGGGCGAGCGCGTGCTCTTACGCCCGCAATTCTCTGCTCCTCCGCTCCGGGAAATAACCGGCCAAGCGTAGCGCCTCCTGCACAAAGGACCGCGGGGTAGTTGCAAGCGGGATTGTGGGCCAACTCTCTGCGAATCAGACCTTGACAGAGGTGACGGTGCACCCTCAGAGTTGCAGGCGATTGCAGGCTGGCAGGCTCTCAGGGTTCCTCCTGGCAACACTGCTGCTAGTGGGAATACGCCTTGGCGCGCCCAAGGCGATCGCGGCGCAGGCAGGTCACGCCGCCATTGCGATTGATGCCCGGCAAGTTACGGGCAGAGTCTCTCCTCTCCTCTTTGGACACTTCATCGAGCACGAACACAACACGATTCAGGACGGCCTTTGGGCGGAGCTGCTCCACGATCGAAAGTTTGAGCAGGGTGACAGGAACCATGACGGCGTTTCCGATGGATGGGAGCCCGAAGCGCGCATCGCAGACCGGTACTGGCAACTTGTGGAGGGGCAAGGGCCGAACGTGCGCTACTTCATCGATCGCCAGGAGTATTACGGGGGCGGCGCCAGCCAAGCCATCGAGCTCTACGGCTCAGGCTCGAATCAGGCCAGCGTTTACCAGATTGGGCTCCAGGTAGCGCGTGGACGTCGGTACCACTTCTACGTCTATCTGAAGAGTCGAGGCGAAGGCAAAGCCTTCGTGGAATTCGACAAGCTGGGTGGTCCGGTGTACGGCCGGAAAGAGTTCACGGCTCTCTCCGACCGATGGTGGAAGTACTCAGCGGAGTTCACGGTCTCTGAGGACACCTCCGCTGCGCGCATTCGTATCGGGTTCGAAGGTCTCGGCACCTTCTGGATGGACTCGGCTTCGTTGATGCCCGCCGACAACCTGCACGGGATGCGCCGTGATGTGGTCGAGGCCCTCCGGCCCTTGCGTATACCTGTCATGCGCTTCCCGGGCGGCTGCTTTGCCGACTACTACCATTGGCGACTGGGAACTGGTCCCCGCGATCAACGCCCCACCTTCTGGGGCACCGCGTGGGGCGAATGGAATCAGAACGACTTTGGGATCGACGAGTACATGGACCTAGCCCACGAACTGGGTTTCGAGGGTCACATCACCGCGAACTACGTTTCCGGGACCGCCGAGGAGGCGGCCGAGTGGGTGGAATACGCGAACGGCTCGGTTGATACACCTCCGGGTCGCCGGCGCGCAGAGAACGGCCATGCGGAGCCCTACGGAATCAAGTATTGGGCGGTGGGAAACGAGGCCCCCGCGCTCTGCTCGGAACAGTTCACGGGCGGGACTCGATTAAGTGATTACGTGGAGAGATTCCGTGAATTCGAGAGCGCCATGCATCGCGTGGATCCGTCCATCAGCATCATGGCTTCCTCGGTCGGCCAGCCGACATGGGTGCGCGACCTGCTCAAAGTCCTCCCGGTTCCGCAGCTTGCCACCTCCATTTATACCGGGGCTTATGAGAAGGAGACCGACATCAAGATCCGGGACTTCGACGAGTTTTATCGAAAAGTCGTGGCTGAGCCTTTGGAATTCGAACGGAAGCTAACGGACAATATCCGCGCGGCAGGCAGCCTGCTGCCCCGCGACCATCCCTTCTTCGCCATCACGGAATTCAACTCGTGGTGGCTCTCCGAGACCGTGGACCCTGACTATCGCTTGTGCAATGCCCTGTATTTTGCCGGAGTCTTCCACTCGCTTCTGCGACATACGCAGGAGGTGCTGATGGCAGAGGTCTCCACCACGCTGAACGTGCAGGGAATCATCGGAATCAATTCTGTCTCAGTGAAGTTGACACCGCCCTATTTTGCCTATCTGCTTTACCGGAACCACATCGGGAACTCCGTGCTGGCGACCAGCACCGAGGGGCCGATGACCTCGTTCAACGC
>DATJKY010000773.1:0-2579 GCA_035490955.1 Terriglobia bacterium
GCCGGATGTAGGCGGAGCTGTAGCGCATCGAAGTCCAGACCAGCATTCTTGACGATGACGATTTCGCCGTCGAGCACACAGCGGGCAGGCAACTGCGACTGTAACGGCTCGAGCAACTCGGGAAAATAGCGATTCAGGGGCTTCTCATCGCGGCTCTGAATCAGGATGTCTTCTCCGTCGCGGAACACCAACGCCCGAAACCCATCCCACTTCGGCTCGAAGAGCCAGCCTCTGCCCGTCGGCATTTCGGCAACTCGTTTGGCGAGCATCGGCAAGATCGGCGGGTTCACTGGAAGATGCACGCCTAATGTTATACCACGCGCCTCGACGTCAAGGATCATTCGCCACGCCGTGTGGCATACGTGCCAGCTCGGCACACTCTCGAGTCGGTGATCGGCGGTCCAATCGCGAAATCTCTACATGGCATCGAACCGCTCATCGTCGTGTCCCACTGCCTCCCTTGTGCGCCCATGACTTGAACACGAAGTCAGCCACGACCTGAAGGTACTTGCGAGAGGTGATCTGAAAGCAGTGGCGAGGGTGGAGTTGCTGATTCCTCCATGCCCGATCCTCAGGATTCCGCTGGAGAAATCAGCGTCAACTCCCAGATCCCCGCGGTGGCACCTCGTATAGGTCAGTTAGCGGAAAGATGACTTGCCAGGCTAAATCCGACACGTAACGGAAATTGTGTCGGCGGGGAACCGTTACAGGCGGATGCTGAATAGCCGACCCTCATGACAGCTCCCTTTTGACACAACCCTGAACATCATGGCGAGAATCTGCCTTTCTCGCGATGGTCGGCGAAATGTTGGAGGCATGCGCAGAGGGGGACGAGGGGACGGATCGTGTGGACCAGCGATGACTCGAGTGATAGACTTAAGGCCATATCGAAACCCGGTGAGAAGCTAAATCAATGAGCCTCTTGGATTCACGGCTCCGAGCGAGCGTTGTGCTGGCAGGCTTCATTGTGGGAATCGTGGCCTGCGCCAGTGGGCAGCGGTCGATCGCCGCAACCCCACCGTCCGCGCCACCTCAGACGGCGACGGTCGCCACCGACGTGCCGAATCTCTACGAGGCTCAACGGCAGGTCGACGAGTACATCCGCTCCGGTCGTTACGATAAGGATGTCGCCAAAGTTATAGCTGCAGCCCGCGCGTGGCTGGAGGAACGGGCAAAAACGGCGGTGAAGCCAGCGATTGTGCTCGACATCGATGAGACCTCGCTTTCCAATTGGCCGGCTTATCGCGTCAACGGGTGGGGGCGCGTCGTCAACGGCGGCTGCGATCTGCAGCAGGGCCCCTGCGGCCTTCGAGCTTGGCAGGGCCCTTGGTCAATCGCAGGCGATTCCAGCGACTTTGGCGCTCGCGCGTCGGGCGCGCGTGCTTGGAGTGGCGGTGTCTTCATCAGTGCCCGTCCTCCGAATTTGCACCAGGCTACAGAACGCAATCTCAGGGGCAAGGATATCAGTGGACCGGTTTGATCCTTCTACCCGAGGCGGCATTTGCGAGCGCCGCGGACTTCAAGGCACCTGAACGGCGCAAGATAGCCGAACGGGGCTACACGATTGTCCTCAGCCTCGGGGATCAGGAGAGCGACCTGAAAGGTGGGTACGCAGAACGGACCTTCAAGCTGCCCAACCCCGTCTACTATCTTCCGTGAATCCCTGAGACCTGAAGGATTGCCGCAGATGTCATGGCATGGGACGTATCGGTCTGGCAAAGTGAGATTGAGGTGCTGCGACCCGTTGCGACCGGGTCCGACGTCCAATCGCCGCTCAAACGCGCTACTCGCGCCCTCGCGTATTGCCTCGGTGGAACTCAGTTGGAGCAATATAGCATGGCCCATCGTGCGTTCTTATTCTTTCGGGTGCTCTTGCTCGTGTTGATCTCCGGCGCTGCGCGGGGCTCAGCGCAGAACCTCGACCTGGGCGTGTTGGAAGATGTTCCAGGTGCTTACGCCGGACAACCCAACCAGCATAGCGTGCGCGTGCTCTTTCAGAAGAACGGGAGCGATTGGGAGGCTTTCCCCAACAATTGTCCCGATCAAGGTTGCCTGAAGACCATTTCCTCGAAATACCCACGCGAAGTTACCTGGACTATTGTTCTTGACGGACGAGACCTAGGCCAGGTAACGGGGCGAACTCCAAAAGAGTTCGAGTTCTATTCTCACGTGGGCTTGCAGGAGGTAGTTAGTACCGGTGCGATCCCAACCGTCGGCAAGAGGTCAGCAGTATACGGCGGCTTTACTGATGTCTCCGTGTTTCGACCATTGGTGGCGGTGTCTCGGCCATACTTCAACGACCCGGAATCATGGAAGCCCTCAAATCTGTCGGCTGACATGATTAGACTCCTTCGTCAGGAGTTTCGAAAGAGATTCCCGACGGTTTCCAATTGCACGAGCCCTGCTGACGCGGCTGAAAACCCCTGGCTGTATAACGACGAAAACATAAGAATCTTGAAGCAGTACTCTTCTAACCGGCAATGGTCTGTGGTCCAGGTGCGCCTCGGAGAATACCGTTGTAACGGCCCTCCGGACGATCCTTTTCTTGACTACTGGTTCGCCCTCTCTCCGGCAAACGA
>DATJKY010000774.1:0-9522 GCA_035490955.1 Terriglobia bacterium
AATTGTGCTGCCGCAGATAATCGAGCAGGGGCAGGCGTTTTTTGAGTTTTTCGAGGTCCTCGCCCATGACGCTGTTTCGCCTCTGGAGACGAGCGTAGGAGAAGGCGGCCAGCCTTCCCAGGCAAGGATGGTGGGCGCGAGGGAAATTTCTCAGAGACGCAGGGGCCAGAGGACTTGCAGGACCGGAGTCAGCCAAGATAACGGCCCAGCCCCAGGATCGGCCTGATCGCCGCGTGGCAGCCAAGGAGCGAAGCGAGCGAGCGTTTGGCGTAGAAAGGAACGGGCGGCTTGAGAGGGGTCCAGGCCCTGGGCCCAGCGGCGGAGCGTGGAGGGGTCGGGTAGGCGATTGGGGTCTTTGACCGCAGGCGAAGGCGTCGCCTCTTCCCAAGAGCAGTGCTCCTCAAAGCGCCGCCGCAAGGCTTGGCACGAGCCAGCAAGCTATAGTGCGTGTAAGGCAGAGAAAGCGGCGGGAGGAAAGTGAAGGTCTTGTGGCAACCAGGGCAGTGGCCGCGCCGGATCCCAATCCAGTCGTGATGTTGATCGTGCGCCTGCTTGCGGCGGTGCCCATGGCCGATGATTGAATCGCGCTCACAGACAGGACATCGCCGCAGGATAACGTCGGCGCACTCCTCGGCCCAGTCGGTTTCGAGCTTGTGCGGCGGGGCAGAAAGTGGGATAAAAAGAACCGTAGCTCATCGAGGCTCTGCCCCGGCGTTGACCCGCCAAGATCTGAGCCGGAAGCAGAGCCCCTCCTCCTGAAGAGAAAATGCCAACTGGAAGAGAATAACGCTTCTCGGCTGCACCTTTTAGGGGGTGTGATCCAGATAATTGGCCGGTAATTTTCCCCTTTCCGGAAAGTGACATTCCTCCTGCGCAGGGACCCAATTCACGTCTAGGTCCTGAAGGAAAGAATGGTGGCTTCCCAACGGTCTCCACCTTTCCCTCCGCTAAGGAGCCGATGCCGTTGCGGGCCCCGTCAGCAGTGCCCGTTGTCTTCTACTGGCGCAGAGAGTTTTGCTTCGGTGCTTGACTCAAGACACCGGACGCCGTTAGCGGGTAAGCCAGTATCCAGCTCTTCGGCCAGAGGGCACCAGCGGTAGAGTTGTCGCTCCAGCGAAGGCACGTAGGCGGTCCATTCCTCAGCCGGTGGGCCCTGGTCGATCAACCGCCAAGCCTGCTCCAGCCGGGCGTCGAGCTCATCCAGGTAGTGGAGAACGATGGCTTCCGGCGAAGCCGGTCTCCGCAGTGCCCCTCTATCGATCTCGCCGTGGTGGCTCACAATGAAGTGCTGCAACATGTTCTTGATCTCGACGGGAAATCCTTCCACCCGCGCCACGTGTCGCTCGAGAATCTCCAAACCCAAGGCGACGTGTCCTACGAGCTGGCCGCGCGTCGTGTAGCCCAAGCGCCGCGCGGTGCCAAGCTCCTCGACCTTGCCGATGTCGTGGAGGATGGCTCCAGCAATCAACCAATCCCGATTGAGTCGCGGGTAATGCTCAATGACCTTCTCGGCCAGATGGCATACGGAGGTCACATGGTCCAACCCACTGCGGCAAGCGTGATGCAGACGCAACACCAACCGGTGCAACCTTGATGGCTGTTACCACAAGCGGGTCTGTAGGTTGTCAAAACTAGTGAAATTTCATGCCACAATTGTTGAAAAAACGTCTCACAGCTGATGAAGGATCGTATCGAGGCACCATACTCCCGCAGGAATACACGTGGGCGCGAAGTGATGCGGTCCACTGCTACCGTGGATGGCGATGACGATGGGGACGCGGAGGACAACGCTCTACAACTACGGCGCTACAGAGGGTCTATTGGGGGTCTCCGGTGCTTTGGCAGGACGCCGGGACGAACCGTTGCAACAAAAGCGGGGAAAAACGCTTTCCCTTAGGCTAACCCTCAAAGTGGTGAAGATCCAAAATGATCGCGGCGTGATCGGCGTTATCCATCACCCCTGCAGCGGCGATGCCAATCGCAATTACCAGAGAATCTCTGATTTCGTCTTTGGTTAACCCAAGCTTAAGGGCCTCCCGAATGTGGCCCTCCAGGCAGCCCTCGCATTTGGCAACAGCGGAGGCAGCGATGGCGATCAGCTCCTTCGTCTTCAGATCCAGCGTGGTCGGTGTGAAATAGCTCTCTTTATAGAATGACAAGTAAATCTTGCGGAATCGCGGATCGATCAGGCTCATCGACTTCGGCTGCATATTCTTGTTGCGCGACTCACGCTTGGCCATGCTAGGTCCTCGCATGGGAAAGAACGTACAGCTGTGCTGCCCATCCCGCCAACCCGGGCATCATTCCATTCGAAGGGCAACCACCGGGTCGATCCTGGTCGCGCGCCGCGCCGGGAAGTAGCCGGACACCACTGCGACGCCCAGTAGCAATAATGCGATGACTGTGAATGTCACGGGATCGGCCGAACTGACGCCGTATAACAAGTGAGCTGAAAAGCGAGTCACGACCAGCGCCGTTACCAGACCGCCGATGAGCCCGACTACAGACAACGTCAGCCCTTGCCCGAGGATAAGTTTCAGGACGTCGCTCCGGCTTGCCCCGATGGAAATGCGGATTCCCAGCTCGCGGGTGCGCTGGCTGACCGCGTAGGCCATGACGCCGTAAACCCCGACAGCGGCAAGCGAGAGTGCAAGCAGGCCGAAGATGCTCAGGATCGTTGCGGCCATGCGTTGCAGGAAGAGTGAGAGCCCAATGTGCTGCTCGAAGGTTTTGGCGTCGAACATGGGGATCTTCGGGTCGAGGGCAGCAGTTTCGGCCCGCACTGCATGGAACATTGTTTTTGGTTCGATGACCGTGCGCGCGACCAAGATCATGTTCGAGCGATAGTCCTGAAGGAACGGCACGTAAAGAAATGGCTGGAGCGCTTCGTTTAAGGTGCGGTTCTTCACGTCTTTGGCGATGCCCACGATCTGCAACCAACTCTTATCGAGCTTGATCCGCCTGCCGAGAGCATCACCGCCCGTCCAGTAGTGCCGCGCCATCGTCTCATTGATAATCACCACGCCCCTCGCGTGCTCGTTATCCCGCTCGTCGAAGTCTCGGCCCTGCACGAGCGGGATGCGCATCGTCCGAAAATAGTCGGGACCAACGGTTTCATAATTGAGGTGCATATCTTCGTCTTTAGCCGGCGTGTAGCCGTCGATCACCACGTTGGCGAACGCAATTCCACTCAGGGTCAGGGGTAAACGTCGTGCCAACGTCACCGACTGCACGCCCGGGAGCGTTCTGACGCGTTCGATGAGGCGGCGATAAAACTCGCGCCCATGGTTGTCGTCGTGGCCGCTAAGGAAGGGGTCGAAGGAAGCGAGCAGAACGCGGTGCGGATCAAATCCCGGATCGGCTTCGTATGCTTCCCGCAGGCTCCGCACAAATAGCCCCGCACTGATCAAGGCAACGGTCGAGAGGGCCATTTGACTTATGACAAGCGCGTGCTGTAACGGAAACTTGCGTTGTCCCTGCCCAAGCGCAGCCGCATTATCCTTTAGAGCCGCGACCAGATCCGGCTTGGAAGCCTGCAGAGCCGGAGCCAGGCCGAAAAGGACTGTGGTAATCACCGTCAGCCCCAGGGTGAAGGCAAGGACAACCACGTCCGGCCGCGTATCAAAGCTGACTTGAATGCCGTATGGCGGAAGGAAGGCGGGGAGCGATCGGGCGGTCCAGAATGCGAGCGTCAGCCCGACCGCAGCGCCACACGAAGCCAACACGAAACTTTCGGTCAGCATCTGCCCCAGCATTCGCCAGCGGGTACTTCCCAAGGCCAGACGCACCGCGATCTCCTTACGCCGCGACGCGGCGCGCGCCAGCAGGAGGTTGGCAATGTTAGCGCAAGCAATCAGCAGCACGATGGCAACTGCTGCCATGAGAACGGCAAGCGCAGACTGCATGCTCCGTTTCAAGCTAAACGGCGACTGGCTGAGCAAGTAAACTGCGGCCCCCATCTGATCATTGGTTTGCCGGTAGGTCCGCTCCAACTGCCGCGCGATGGCGGCGATATTCGCCTGCGCCTGTACCACGGTCACGCCAGGCTTCAGCCGGCCCATGACCATCAGCCAACGACTGCCGCGATCCGTGAGTGAGAAATGGGGGAGCGCTACATAGTCCTTCATCATCACCGGCGTCCACGCATCCAGCGCAATTCCGGCAAAGGGGCTGCCGAACTCCTTCGGCGTCACGCCGATGATGGTGAAATCGTGTTCGTTAAGGGTGATCGTCCGTCCGATCACCTTTGGATCGGCGCCAAAGTCGCGCTGCCACAATCCGTAGCCAATGACCGCGACCGGATGCGAGTTCGGCGTTCGATCCTCTTCGGGAAGAAACGTGCGCCCGATAAGCGCTTTCACCCCAAGGACGTTAAAGTAATTGCCCGAAACGACGGCGCCCCATACACGCTCCGGCTTCCCACCGCGGCCTAAATTGAGAGGCTGCACCTGGTGAGCGGCCAACCCGGAAAAGACTACGTTGCGGTCGCGGTAGTCCAGGTAGTCAAGATAGGACAACGAGAGGGCGGAGTTGTTGCGTGTCGCGCCCCAGACCTCGACCAGTCGTTCCGGCTGTTCAATGCCGGGCAATGGCTCGAGCAGGACCGCCTTGATCCAGGTGAAGATCGTCGCATTGGCGCCAATGCCCAAGGCCAACGTGATCACGACCGTCAGCGTGAAGCCTGGCCGCTTTCGGAGCGTGCGCAGGCTATATTGCAGATTTCGCCAGAAGGTTTCCATCACAGCCTCACTGCTCATTGCCTACCGGCCGATATCCCAGCTTCGCCGCTTCCGTCAGGGCGCGAGATTCTGCTTCGGTCAGGCTCTTGTGCACTGTGTCCTCTAGCTTTCGATAGTCGGTACGGCACTCGGTCGAATCGCAACCAGTAAGCTGTTCTCGAATCACCCTTGCGAGATCACTTTTCAGCTTGTCTGCTTTGCCGGCTATCGTGGGCTCTTTCGCGGCTGCTCTGCGAATGAGACGGTCGGTGATCACCATGGCCTCCTCCTCGCTCAGCTTGTCTACTTCGGCGCCTTGATACCATGACTTGCCGGAATGAAAGCTCTTCCAGGCCTCGTCCCGCGCGCTCCCGGTTAGCTCTTGTAACGAGATATTGCTCCCTTCAGCTGCGCACCGTAGATCCGCGGCGCGCGCATCGGCCGGGGTGCCCCTTTTCCATACGATTGCTAGCGTGGTCCCCGGATGGTCCAGCCAGGCTTGCCGGATCGTTTTCTTCTTTTCGAGCGCCAACAGGACGGGTTTCGCGGCGGAGCCGCACCCCAGATTGCGGGCTGCGGGGCAGGCCAGCGGAACTCTGTAAAAGCTCACCCCATCGGCGGAAACAGTCGGTTTTTCTGGCGACCTCAGGCAACAAGACTGGTGCACCGGCACCATTTCGGGAGCAACGAGGAGCGCTGCTGTGAGAAACCCGATTTTGAGTTGATCCATGATTTCGGTCCTCCTGGGCGAAATCCTACTGTGGCTTCCTCCGCGATGCGAGTGCCGAAGGTCACTCCATTTGGGCATGACTTTCGGCACATGCTCTATGAGCCGCGAGATCTCAAGGTAGGGAAAATGAGCGCTGAGGCCCGGGGAGTCTTACGCTTTTACCGACTTGCTCATTTGGTTTCCGGCAGTCCTGCGGTTCTCCGCCGGGCTTCTCCAGGCACCAGAGTTGCTGCAGCCCGCGCTACGCGCCGTGGTTGACCTGTTATTCCATTTTCGGCGCCACATTCGGTCTGACACGGTAGCGGGTGAGTTCTCTGAGGGGTGTTCAGGAGGTGGCAACAACGCCATCCGGCACGCCACGGCTGGGAATCTCTGGATCGAGCTGGCACGGACCGATGCAGGAATCGCGATGCGGGCGAGAGACGGCGGTTACGGCGCAAAGGAGGTGCGCTACGGTTTGGTGTTACCGGCAGTTGGCCAGATCCACTGCACTCAGCCTAAATAACCCAGCTCGACGGCCTTCAGCACGGCTCGAACCCGGTCCCGAACGCCGAGCTTCGAAAGGATGCTGGAGATGTGATTCTTGACCGTGCCCTCGGCGAGGAACAGTGCCTCTGCGATTTCGCGATTGCTATATCCGCCGCAAGCGAGCCGCAAAATCTCCACTTCCCGATGCGTCAAGGGATCCGGGCGATCGAGACTCGGAAAAGTGTGCGATTGTTCACGTAGACATTTCAGGACGCGATTCGTCAACGCAGGCCTGATTAGCGTGCCGCCTTCATGCACCCTCCGGATCGCACTCGTAAGCTGCTCGAGCGAAACGTCTTTGAGAAGGAATCCCTTGACGCCGACGCGCACCGCCTCCAGCACAAGTTGGTCGTCGTCGAAGGTCGTGAGAATGATCGTCGGCGGCAGCTTCCTGCTTGCTCGGATTCTTTCCAAGACTTGGAAGCCGTCCAGTTTGGGCAGCTTGATATCCAGCAACACAACATCGGGAGAGTGGCGGCAAATCTCCCGGACAGCCTCCTCACCGTCCGCCGCTTGAGCGACCACCTCGAAGTCGTTCACCATGCGGAGCAGGCTAAGCAGGCCCTCGCGCACGATGGTTTGGTCTTCGACCAGACAAACCCGGATCACAGTCGCACTCCCGGCAGCGGCAGGACGGCAGTCAGCTGAAAGCCGCCCCTCGCCTCAGTCTGCACCTCCAGATGGCCGCCGAGCTCCTCCAGACGCTCTCGGATTCCTGTAAGTCCCCGGCCTTCCTCGATTCGATCGGCGCCGCGGCCGTCGTCTCGGGCTTGAACCTCCAATCTGCTGTCGCGAACAGCGATTTCGATCCAGAGATTCTCGGCGGCAGAATGCTTAATTGCATTCGTAACGATCTCCTGGATGCAGCGGATGAGGGCCTGAGCGCGTTCGGAGTCTTGAATCCTCAGCTCATCAGGGAAGGTGAGGTGAATCTGTGGGCGCGGAATATCCTGAGCCAGGGGGCGGAGAATGCGCCGAAGATCGACGCAATCTTGACTCTTGAGCGCACCCACCGCTTCGCGCAAATCGTCCAGCAGCTTCCTGGCGAGCGCTTGGCACGTCCTAATCCGGTCCAGGGAATCGCCTTCCACCTCGTGCCGGGCAACCTCCAGGTTGAGACTCAGCGCCGTCAGGTGATGCCCCAGCAGATCGTGCATTT
Organism: Terriglobia bacterium; assembly: GCA_035490955.1. Lineage (GTDB taxonomy): Bacteria > Acidobacteriota > Terriglobia > UBA7540 > UBA7540 > DATJKY01. The sequence goes on from DATJKY010000774.1 coordinate 7,136, forward strand.
CCCGCGAAATGCGGGTCCTCTCCGCGATCCGGCGGCTCTCCGCCAGCAGTTCACGCGTGGCATGAAGCTCTGCGTTTACACGCGTCAGGTCACGCCGAGCTTGAAATTCACTGGCCGCAAAGTAAGAAGTGAAAAGCGCCAGCGCCTCAAAAGGAACAGAGAAGCAGACCCAAGCCCAACTGGCATCCGCGCCGGAGTGTTGGACCCTCAGCCAAAAAAGGGCTGCTGTCTGGGCGACCAGCCAGAGCAAACCAGCCGGGAGCCTGAAGTAAACGCCAAGCTGGGCTGCAACCACGGCCAGGAGGGTAGTTTCCAGACCCGTACAGACGAGGTGGAACATAAAGAGCGCAGCCGCGGTTTCAATCAGCAGCAGGATACGATTCCGGTAGTAGTGCCGCTCCTCTCCAACGCCGCCAGTGCTGAGCCAGAACGATAAGATGAAGACCACCCAAGCCGCTGCCCAGAAAGGAAAAACGCGGTGCGGCAAAGTCACGTGTTGCCCAGCCACGCTGCCGCGCAGGATCATCCAGAGCGCGGGCGTCCCCGACAGCACCCACGCCGAGACACCCGCAGCCCTGAGATAGCGTCGCCCTTTCTCGGGCGTCTTGCCCATGGCCCATTATAGTCGCCGCCGTTTCGAACAGGATGTGCCAGAAGTCATGGTTGCAGCACAGACGGTGACCTCAATTTTCGTGACCCTGGGGCAGGTGATGCGAGAACGCATCGGCAAATTTGCAAGTGTGGAAGTATTGAATGAGAGCAATTACAGTCACATCGGGAGTCGCCATCACGGCAAACCGACTCTCGATCCGGTAGGACTTGATAGCCACAATTTCGCTTCGTCATTCTGCGCAACAGGAAAGCCTTCCCGGGTCTTTATATCTTGAGATCGCGGCAATCTTCAGCGCCTCCGCCATCGTCGGATACACGTGCAAGAGGTCGATGAAGTCCTGAATCTTTGCATGGAAGCGCAGCCCCATTGCCGCCTCATGGATGACTTCGCCCGCGTTCGAGCCGACCATGGATACGCCAAGCACCTCTTCGGTTTCATCGTTGGCCACCATTTTGATGATGCCGCGGATGTCGCGAATAGCTCCGGCCCGCGGCACCAGTGACATCGGAAGCGTATTGCACCAGCAGGGATGGCCCGCTTGGACGGCCTGTTCTTCAGTGAGGCCCACGATACCAATCTGAGGGTCGGTAAAGATAGTTCGTGGAATGACGCGGTGGTTCACGCGGTGGAGCGATTGGTCAGAGAACGCGTTGTGGGCAGCAATGCCTCCGTCGTGGCTGCCGACCGGCGTAGCCATCCGACTTTCGGTTTCACCACCGATGACATCGCCCGCGGCGAAGATATGCGAAACGTTGGTGCGCAGATATTCGTCGACTTTCACCTCACCGTTCGGGCCGGTGTGGACGCCCCCGCGCTCGATTGCAATCTGGTCCGAATTGGGGCGGCGGCCGGTCGCCATGAGCAGCCGTTCAGCTCGAAACTCGCGCTCCAAGCCTGCCACCGAGGCCGAAATGACGGCTTGGTCGCTTTCCTGGCGTAGCCTGCGCACACTAGCCTGTGTAACAACGTTGATACCTTCGGAGGCGAAGAGTTCTTCTATCACCTGACCGACTTCAGGTTCGTAGCCCCGAGCGAGCAATTGTCTGTGGCGCTCTAGAATGGTCACTTGGCTGCCGAAGCGTCGGAACATCTGTCCGAGGTCGAGAGCGATGTAGCCGTCACCGATAATGGCGAGCGATTCAGGGAGTTCGGTCAGCTCGAGCGACTCATCCGCGGTCAGCAAGCCGCTTGTGAGATAAGCAACCTGGTCAAGTCCTGCGATCGTGGGCATCAAGGGGCGCGAGCCCGTGGCGATCAGGACCTTGTCGCCGCTAAGCCGCTTACCATCGACCGCTACGGTATGCGAGTCAACAAACTGCACGCGACCTCTTTCGACGCTTGTGCGGCCGCCGACTAGGCTTTCGTATTTTTTCTTGCGGTAATCATGGATGACTTCGTCCTTCTGCGCGACGAGCGTGCGAAAGTCCACGCCCATCTTTGCGGGAGTAAGACCGGGGTAGCGGGGATGGGCGGACTCGTACACGATCCGCGCCGCTTCGATGAGATTCTTGGATGGAAGGCAGCCGCGGTTTACGCACGTTCCGTCGACGGTGCGCGATTCGGTCATCACCGCGGTTTTGCCCAGCTCGGCGGCGCGCAGGGCCCCCGCAAACGCCGTCGAGCCGGAGCCCAAAATGAGAAGATCGAATTGCTCTGCCACGTGTATTCCCAATCTGAATTTCCGAGGAAGTGAGGGTTTTGAACTCCGAGTCGCTCCAGGGCCCGGTGCTTGTCCAAGGCAACCAGTGACCTGAGAATGTGGTAGACCCCATCC
>DATJKY010000775.1:0-4333 GCA_035490955.1 Terriglobia bacterium
AGTACTTATTGGCGTTGTCGGTCGCGCCCTCCCCAGCTTTGTGGGAAGGTGTGAAAAAATCGGGGCTTTGCCGCCTGCTGTGCGGAAGGGCTCAGCCCTTCCGGACCTCAGGCTCAAGGTTAAACTTTTGGGGTTCAGCCGCTTGCCGGAAAGCTGCAGGCTTTCCGCACAGCAAGACGGCGGAGCCGCATTGGCCGGTGGCCAGCGAATTTTTAAGTGGACCATTTCATCAGCCGGACCGCCATGTTCCCTGTCGGAACCTTCGGGCTCATTGAATGTACTTTAGAGCGGTGGTCAGTGGTTTCCCCTGGGCGCCAGACGGCTGGGTGAGACCGAGAGCAACGGCCAAGGTTGGTGCCAAGTCAATGGGTTCGCACTGTGTTGCGTAAATCCCGGGTTTGAAAGCATTGCCCCAGAGCACCAGAGGTACCTGGGTGTCGTAAGTCCAGGGGGCGCCGTGGGTGCTTCCGGTCTCTCCAGCTACAGGCAGGGCGTAGGGATCTAGGATGAGAAACACGTCTCCACTCCTTTGGCTGTTGAAGCTATTGGCGGCTTTGCGGCCGAGGGGCGACCGGGGAAGGTTCCCGGTCAGGAGTTGTGTTCGGGTGAAGGCAGCCGAGACTTCGGGCACCGAGGCGGCCGCTTCCGCTGCAACGGCCAACACCTTAGACTCCTCCGCTTGGTGCTTCTTAAGAGTAGACTTGTTCAGCGTGATACAGAAGCTCGAGACATCCTGGACCCACTGGCCAGGCCCGTAAAATTGGGACAGAGCCTTCTCGACGGCATCTCTTACCGCGGAAATGACCGCGTTGCCCGGCCCCAGGTGGTGCTCTTTGATGAATCTGGGGGTAGGCGCCGCCCCGTGGTCGGCGGAGAGAGTGATCCACACGTTGTCCAGCCCGATCGTCTTGTCTAATTCCCCTAGGAAATCCGCCAAGTCACGGTCGGTGCGCACTGTGGTGTCTGCCACCTCATCGCTGTATGGGCCAAAGATATGACCGATGGAATCGTTGACGCTCAGCGAGATGGCTAGAAGATCCGTCGCCGGCCCTTGACCCAGACCTTCGTTCTTGATGGCCTGACTCGCGAAGCCCAGTTCGATTGCATTCATAAAAGGCGTGTTACGAAGCCAGGCTAAAAAATCCCGGTTAGGGCACTTCTGGCTAGGATCAAGGTGGGCTTGGCTTAGTACCTTACCACCAGCCTGGGGTGTCTCAGCGACCGCCTGCCAGGGCTTCCCGCAATACGCTTTGCCGGGCTCAGTGCTGTTGAAGTGGCTCACCCAGGCCGGCAACTCCTGCATGTAGTAGCTGCTCGTCACGAACTGGCCACTTTCCCCATCGTACCAATAGGCTGCGTTCGCCGTGTGACCTCCCGGCACAACCGCAGAGCGATCCTTCAGCGAGATGGCGATAACCCTGGACTGAAAGCTTGAAGCAATCCGCAGTTCGTCGCCGATCGTGCTGCCGATCAGGTTCCGGGGTGAATAGCCCGGTCCGGCATTGCCGCCGACTTGCCTGGTGTCAGCGTCCTCGACGCAGTAAACCTTCCCCCCCCGCGAAGCGTCGAACCACTCGTTTCCAATCACGCCATGCACGTTGGAGTACGCGCCGGTGAAGAGGGTCGCGTGCCCAGGGCAGGTGAACGCAACAGCGTAGTCGTAACGGCAATTGACGAAGTTGGCCCCGCCGAGAAGTCGTTTGAACCCACCTGCAACCATCTGGGGCCGAAACCGCTCCAGGTAATCGTATCGGAGTTGGTCGATTACGAGGATCACGACAAGCTTTGGCTTTCGGGCGCCCCATGGGCTTTGCCCCGATGTCGTAGTTCCCGCCGGCAGGAGGGCACAGAAACTGAGAAAGGTAGCGGCCAGCAGGCTGGTAAACGGAGGGACTCTGTCCTTGACCATGCTACCTCCTTGGGCTTGCAGAGAATGGCCCAGTTTACCAGATGGCGCCGCAACTCATAGCGCAATGGCGCCAATTCAGAAGTGACTGTCAGGCTGCGGCATTCAGAAGGACGGCGTAGGGGCACCCCTTGTGGGTGCCCTTAGATCACAATCAGCAACCGAGGGCGCACAACCGGATGGGCACCCACAAGGCGTGCTCCTGCGTCGGTGGTTCCAGTGAACAATTAGGAGGGACAGGACACTGACTAGGCCTGCTTCGTGGGCAGAACCCAGTAAAGTTCTTCACGGATGAATTCCTTGCTGAAACCGCGCCGATTCAGGATGGCCTTGGCATTCTCGATCATTTCCGGGTGTCCGCAGACGTAAGCAGTGGTGTTCGAGGGCTCAAGTCCAAGAGAGTCGATGTATTTACGCAATAAATCTTCGGCGCGGCCCACCTCTCCCCTCCACTTGGGATCCTCCCAGGGCCGGCTGATGGTAGGGATGTAGCGCAGCCACCTCCAGCGCAGGGCGAGAGCCTCAAGCTCTTCCCGATAGGCAAACTCCCACGACCGGCTGGCGGCCTGCATCACCACCAATTGCACCCCAGGATCCTTCCCACCCTCCGCCTCGCGAGCGAGTGTGCGCACCATGCTGACGTAAGGGGCGACGCCCGTCACTGTGCAAACCAGAAAGTGCTGGGTGTGACCACTCTTGCCGTCCAGCGTAAAAAGTCCCTTGGTTTGGCGGCGCATCCACAGCCAATCGCCTACCGTCATTTTGTGGAGCAGGGGAGTAAGACCGCCATCGACCACCAGCTCGATGAAGAACTCGACCTCATCCTCCAGCGGACTGGAACAGATGGAGTACGCCCGTTCCATCAAATGATCGGGCTGATCGACACCAAGGGTTACGTACTGACCGGGCTTAAAGAGGAGCTTGTGCTCCGGTCGAACCCGAATCACCCATAGGTCTTCGGCGCAATCCGTGCGGCGCACAATCTCTGCTTTCTGGAATTTCCCAGGCTCTGTTCGCATCGCGCACTGCTCTACTACTTCGTGACAGAAATCCGCGTCATAGAAAAACGCTACGTCGCTTAAGACTCAGCAGCCGCACAATCTCAGGCTACAGCATCTAGCTTTTCGAGAACAAGCGCAGGTACCACAGCGTCAGGAGCGCAATGTAAACCAGGGAAATGACCAGGCAAGTCCAGAACGTCTTGCCTAGAAACTTCTCAGTGACCTGCTTTCGCCAGGCGCGCACGCACAGGATAAACAGAACTATCGCAGTAAGTCGAGCTACGGCGTTAAGGGGCGTATTAAGCGGCGACGCGAAACGTCCCGACAAGAAGTCGAGCGCGACTCGTAAGTCCTGCCCCAGCGAACCTACGACGATATCCACAATGAACCACAGCGGAGGAAAAACAATCCCCAACATGTAACTATAGCGATCCTCGCCATAGAAGATCAAAACAGCGATAGCGATGAAAATGAGCGCCTTGGCTGATTCGAAGAAGAAGAACTGAGGCAGAACGAAGGCACCCGCTAGAATTAGAACCGCCGTCACGATTGCTGCCGTAAAGGCTCCCCGATCCGACATGACATGCCTCCTTGTCTAGGGCTCTCGGCTGTGATCGGGAATCCGCGGGCCGCCGTCCCCGTACCCACTTGGTCCCCTCGAGCCGGCGCCTCTGAGATGCTGGGAGAGTCGGGCACGCCGAAGGCACTTGCCCGCCTTACAACAATAGTATACCACGCGCGCTCGCGGCTTTCGCTACGCCGATGAGTACCGAAACGGTGTCGATGGATCAGGCTGCGACTCCGTTGAGGCTAAACAAGCGGGCAGGATCGCCTTGTTCAGGGACCTCGGGCCGCACGCGTTCGGATCAGTTCCCCCCTCGGTCGCCGCGGCGACAGAGGGGCCGGGGCGCGGGGGGAACCGTGCCGAACAACCTAACGTCGGACGCTATGGCGCGCACTTACCCGCTAAGTGGTGGACTCCGCCGTACCGTTATTGGAACACTATCCCAGCCTTCAGCGATCTTCGGGAAAGCTTGCCAAGTGGAGACACGAGCGCCTGGACCGCACGATCGGCGAGGCCGAGCATGCGGCCACCAAGCTGCGGCTGTGGACCGGCGAGAAGGGCATCTATTCCAAGCTCTTCCACTCGCCCACCACCATGCGCCTCAACTCAGACTGGCTCTTGTTCGTGAACCGATGTGTTACAAAATTACTGTGTGGATACCGGAATGTCGCGATAGGATCAGTGACGTTCATTTGCGCTGTGTTCGTCGCCATCACTAGCACAGGCCGCTCGCGGCCATGAATGGTGATCACCGCGCACCACGACGATCCGGCCCCCCGAGGGGATAAGGGTACGGCGAAGCCGGGGGTGAGGGGTTGTTTTCTTCGTGCCAAATGAGAAAATCCCTCACCCACCGCTGCG
>DATJKY010000776.1:0-2137 GCA_035490955.1 Terriglobia bacterium
CTGGCGCGCACCTTCAGGTGTGCGTCTTCGGGAGCTATTCCCAGCCTCGCAGACCTCAAAGGTCTGCGCCAGCCGAACTTTTTCACACCTTCCGAGCTGTGGGTTAAAAGCACTATCCGTCTCTCCCTCCCCTCTTCGCGCCCCGAGAAGATCTTGAACATGTCATTCCGAGCGTGGCGAAGTGCCGATCTCTACTTGAAGAACTTGCGGTAATCGGCACGAGCAATCTGCTTTTCGCAGAAGAGCTCACGGCCAAAAGCAGTTGCTTCGCTTCGCTCAGCATGACAGTCCCTTTGGTTGCGGTGGAAATCCGCGCCGTAAAACTCATTAATCATCTCGAACAAGAGCACGCGCATTACACCCTAGCCAGTTGGGCCGCCGTGGACAGCGTGAAGACCTGGCCTGATGACGTTCGAGTAAGCCGACTGTCCCGCAGCGTTGACGGCACGCACGCGGTAGGAGAGGCTTGGAGCATTGGGCGGACGTGAATCCGTGTAGTCCGTCGCGCTCGCGGTGAGCTTGGCGATGCTGCTCCAGACGCCCGCGCTGCCCAGCCGCCGCTCGACGACGACCGCTGTGCGATCTCCTCCGTGTACCTGCCACGACAGGTTGACCGCCGCGTTTGTCACGGACGCCTCAAGGGAGCTTGGCGCCTCTGGCAGCACAGGCCAGTCGAAATAACTCTCATCCACAATGGCCTGAACACCGTCAAGCAGCGGAACCTTCTCCAGGGTGTCTTGGGTCCCAGCCTTCCACTTGAGGGGCTTCACTTCACCCGTATAGACATTGGCGAGCAGGGGGTGCTCGATGCCCGCGTTCTTCAGCGTAAGGGTCACGTAACGGGGAACGAAGGCGTTATGGGGCCAACTCTGCGCCGCAAGCCAAAAGCCTATTATGGCCTTGCCGTTACGCGAGCGGAATCCATAGGCGAGTACGGGTGCCGCGGCCGCCTGGCTGATGGCAGCGAAATCGGGGCTTGATATACCGATCGTAGGGTCCCGATGAGTGTCGGAAAAGAGAGCATCAAGGTTCTGCACAGCGAAGTAGACAGGTCGTGGGGTAAAGTCGGCCGGTTTGTACATCATTCCGTGGATGATCCCGAATTCGTCGCCCTCGCTGCTACTGGTGTCGTTGATCAGTTCCCAGATGTAAGTGGGAACACCGTTTGCCCAGTTGTAAAGCATGCCGCGGGGAACGTATTTCGCCTGCACGGATTCGTCATTGCCGCGAGGAAGACTAGGCAGGGAGTTGAACTCATCATCCCAGAACTGGATGTCAGGCCGGATGCCCGCGTACCTGCGGACCGCTTCACGCAGGTTCGTAGGCGTGAGGTAGCCGAAAGCGCCGGAGTCCATTCGTTCCGGCGGCGTGTTCTGCGCGTAGCCGCCGGGATAGGTGTGGTAGGCGAAAACGTCGATCCCGGAAGCGCACTGGCAGGCATCTAAGGCGGAGCGGGCAAAGTCAGGTGAGAGCGTGGCTTGGCCCCCGTAAATCACCTTGGCGTCCGGATCGACCTCGTGAACTGCTTTGACAAAGGCATCTAACAAGCGCCCGTATTCTTCCGCATTAGCGTCGGGATTCCAGTAGGAGCCATCTTGCTCGTTCCACAGGGCGTAATAGCGGACGCGACCGCGGAAGTGCTTAACCATCCATTGAGTGTAGCGAACGAAGGCGGCGATTTGCTCCGGCGTTTTCGGCGGCCAGAACACCGAGTACAGATTCATATCGCGATTGTGGACGCTGGCGGGGGTGGGAATAATGGAATCCGGCAGACGACCCGCCGGAGACGTATACATGGGGTTGCCATAAAGAAGTTGGAGCTGAACCTTAACGCCGTTATCAACGAGCGAATCCACATAGTCATCGAGCTCGGGCAGGCTGGTGAATTCTCCGCGCTTCTGTTCGATCCAGTCCCAGCCCGTGATGTCGGAGGTGTCCTCATACTGGCCAATGCGAGCCCACTTGATGCCGGCATCAAACATGCCGGTCCACCACCACCGGCTCCAGGGAATATAGGGCTCACGTGGCAAGCTGGTATTCACGCCTCCCAGGCCATCCTGGATTTGCGAGGATCGCTTGGGAGGAATGCGATCCGGCACACTCCGCTTCCCCTCGGTCGGGGCTGACCGCACAGCAG
>DATJKY010000777.1:0-8969 GCA_035490955.1 Terriglobia bacterium
GAGACCGGCGCCTACCAGCAGAACGATCGCCAGAGCATACTCGCTGACCACAAGCAAACTGTGGGTCCGACGGATACCCAAGCTGCCTGCCAGCCCGCGAACGGCATTCTTGAGTGAATCCTGGGGGTCGCTTTGCGAGACCTTCCAAGCCGGAGCAAGACCAAACAAAATGCTGGTAATCAGGGATAAACCGATGGCGAACGCGAACACCGCATGGTCAATTCCCACTTGGTCCAGGCGGGGAACATCCTGGGGAGCCAGGCAGACCAAGGTGCGGACGCCCAACGCAGCGAAGATGAGGCCCAGCGCCCCCGAGCTAAAGGAAAGCAGTACACTTTCCGTGAGAAGCTGCCGTGCCAATCGTGTCCTTCCTGCGCCCAGTGCGGTCCTGACGGCCAGTTCCCGCTGGCGCCCGGCGCCGCGCGCCAAAAGCAGGTTGGCCACATTGGCGCAGGCAACGAGCAGTACCATGACCACAGCAGCGAAGAGTAGCCACAGGGCCAAACGAATCTGCTTTCCGGTAGTCTGAACGCTCAGGGGAACTACGTTGACGGCAAAGCCGAAGAAGTCCGTGCTGCTTGCCAGTTCCGGGTACTGCCGCGCCAGACGGCTACCGACAACGTTCATATCCATCTGGGCTTCCCGGAAGGTAACTCCAGGCTTCAGCCGGCCCACGACATAGCCGGACGGAACTCCGCGCTCGACTCTGGTTTGGTTCCAGCCGGGAAACATTGCGTGCGGTTCCCAGAATTGGACATCGCTTCCTGGGAGCTGAAAAAGGGCTGGCATTACGCCGATCACTACGGCTGGCGCACCGTCAATCTCCAGGCGCTTCCCGAGGACTTCATCAGAAGACCCGAACCTGCGCTGCCACAATCCGTGACTCAGCACAAGCACTCGGTTCGCGCGCGCCTCGTCCTCCGGCGTAAATGAGTGTCCAAGGATTGGACTCACTCCGACCATCGAAAACAGATTGGAGGTCACTCGGGCCGCTACAATGCGCTCGGGCTGGTCTTCGCCGGTCAGATTTACGGTGAACGAACTGCAGAACGCCATGTCCTCAAAAACGTGGTTCTGCTTTCTCCAGTCTTCGAAATTGGGATAGGAGGTGCGCTCTTCGTGGAGATTTTGCCTCACGTTGTCGGTCCATAGAACGCCCAGCCGTCCAGGGTCTTTGTAGGGCAGCGGGCGCAGGACGACTGGGTTCAAGATGCTGAAAATGGCTGTATTCGCGCCAATCCCGAGGGCAAGCGTGAGAACTGCCACCACCGCGAAGCCAGGACTCTTCGCCAGCATCCGCAGGCCATAGCGGAGGTCCTGGATTAAGTCCTCAAGGTAGTTCACTCGTCGCACATCCCGGCACTCCTGTTTGATTTGCTCCACACCCCCGAGCTCGCGCAAGGCGGCGTAACGGGCGTCGTTCACAGACATACCTCTGGCGACGTTCACTTCAATCAGTTTTTCGAGATGGAAACGGATCTCGTCGCTCAGTTCCCGTTCGACACCGCTCTTACGAAACAGTGACCGGAAGCGAAGCGGCAATTTGTAAACCCAGCGCATAGTATTGCCCATCTTCGCTCCCCTCAACTATCGACGGTAAATCCTAGCCGTGCTCCTGTCAATAGTCAAGGGGAGATTTTTAAATACCGATGGAGGTAAGAATGTTCAGACGAATGTCAGCAATGCTCCTGGTCTAGTTGGACGCCGTCGCGCGAGCTACATCGGTTCAGCGAACATCCCCGTGGTGCAATCCCAGTCCGGAGGCGCCTCGCTGCCAGCTTCACGATTAATCCATACGTCACTGTTCTTCGTTTTCTAGTAGACAATCTACCACCTCGTATGGTAGATTAGCTACCACTATGGCGAAGCAACAGCCTGGAGACCGGATCGAACTTGTTTATGGCTCGCTCGACATGCTGATTCTGCGCACGTTGCTCTGGGGTCCAACTCACGGCCACGGCATCGCCAAGTCCATTGAGCGCCTGTCGGAGGATGCCCTCAAGGTGGAGCACGGGTCGCTTTACCCCGCGTTGCAGCGGCTGCAGCAAGAAGGCTGGGTTTCGAGCGAATGGGGAGTTTCCAAAAACAACCAGCGAGCCAAGTACTACCGCCTCACCTCGGCGGGGCGACGCCAATTGCTCGCCGAGACCTCGCGCTGGGAGCGATTCGTGCGGGCAATCACAGGCGTGCTGCGGCCGGCGGAATAATGCAATGGGTTGGAAACGGCAGATCGTCAAATTCTGGGGCTTATTCGGCCGAAGGCGTCGAGCGCGCGAGCTTCGCGAAGAGTTCTCCTCCCACCTGGCGATGGAGGAGCAGGAGAATCTCGAATCCGGCATGACGCCGGAAGAAGCCCACTACGCTGCACTACGGCAGTTCGGTAATGTGACCTTGGCACAGGAGAGGAGCCGGCAAATCTGGGGATGGAATTCTCTTGAGACGTTATTGCAGGACGTTCGTTACGGGCTGCGCCAACTGCGGCGGAGTCCCGGCTTCACGGCGGTAGCCGTCCTCACTCTCGCCCTCGGCATCGGCGCCAACACCGCCATATTCAGTTTGATTGACGCAGCCATGCTGCGGATGCTGCCCGTCGTGAAGCCGGGTGATTTGCTTCAGGTGAAGACCCTGATTCCGCGCCGGCCGGGTGAACCCTCGGGCGCCTTCACCAATCCTTTGTGGGAGCAAGTGCGCGGCCAGCAGGACGTTTTCTCAGATGTTTTCGCTTGGGGCGAGGCTAACAGCAGGGGAGATTTGATCAATTTCGATCTTACTCAGGGAGGCCTGGTTCGCTCGGCGCATGGGGTTTGGGTGAGTGGGGAGTTTTTTGGCGCGTTGGGCCTTCGCCCCGCCGCCGGACGGCTGATTGCGCCGTCGGATGACCGGCGCGGCTGCCGGGACGTAGCCGTGTTGAGCTATGGCTTCTGGCAAGAACATTACGGGGGTGAAGAGCGAGCGATCGGCGCGAGTCTTTTGCTCGGGGGACATCCGTTTGACGTGATTGGCGTTGCGCCCGCCGGTTTTTACGGAATGGAAGCGGGTGAGAAGTTCGATGTCGCGGTGCCGATCTGCTCCACCGCTACGTTCGACGAGAAGGAATCCCGGCTCGATGATCGCTCGTGGTGGTGGCTTCAGATCGCCGGACGCATCAAGCCCGAAATCAGCCGCGCTCAGGTGAGCGCGCGACTGAAGGTGCTCTCGCCGGGGATTTTCATCGCCGCTTTGCCCCAGGACTGGGCCCGCGATGGGCAACGGGACTTCCTGAAGCGCACGCTAATGGCTGTTCCGGCCGGCACCGGAGTTTCCGAATATGGCCTGCGTGAGCAGTTCGGGAGGCCGCTGGATGTTCTGATGGCCGTAGTTGGCGTCGTGCTGCTGATCGCCTGCGCGGACATCGCAAGCTTGATGCTAGCCCGCGCTGTCTCCCGACACAAGGAGATCGCGGTGCGGCAGGCCCTGGGTGCGAGTCGCATGCGGCTGGTTCGCCAATTGCTGACGGAGTGCATCATGCTTTCCTCCGCGGGAGCGCTCTTGGGCGTCCTCTTCGCGCGTTGGGGCACGGCGCTCCTGGTCCGCTACATCTCGACTGCAAGAAACACAGTATTTCTGGACCTTTCTCCGGACAGCCGCATCCTCGCGTTCACCATCGCCATGGCTGTGCTTACGGGCACTCTGTTTGGGGTCCTGCCGGCGCTCCGCTCCACGCGAGTCTCGCTGACTTCGGCCATGAAGGGCACCCAGGCGATTGAAATTGGGCCATCGCGGCGCTTTCGCACGCGCCAGTGGATCATCACCTCTCAAGTTGCGCTTTCTTTTGTGCTGCTCGTGGCGGCCGGGCTGCTGTCGCGAAGCTTCGCCAAGCTCGCGACGCTCGACATCGGCTTCGATCGCAGCAATGTCCTGCTGGTGAGCACTGATCTCAACGCCGCCAAGGTGGCACCGGACCGACAACCTGCCCTTGACGAATCCATCGAGACCAGCTTGCGCGCTCTCCCAGGCGTTGTTGCTGTGGGCCGGTCTTTCAGAACGCCCATGGAAGGAGGCGCGTGGAGCCAGCTTATTACCACAGAATGGTCGAAGGGTCTGACTGCTGACGAAGCGGAGACTTGGTTGAACGCCGTTTCCCCTGGGTACTTTGCAGCGCTCCGCATGCCCTTGCTAGCCGGCCGCAGTTTTACCAGTGTCGACACCGCGACAAGCCCGCGAGTGGCAATCGTCAACCAAACTCTGGGGGTTCGGTTTTTTCCCGGCCAGAATCCTATAGGGAAGGGTTTCCGCATCCGGCAACCCTCCGGGGAGTGGGGCCCTCCCATTGAAGTCGTGGGGCTCATCAAGGATGCGAAATACGAGTGGGTTAGCGAAGACACTCATCCGACCGCCTTCTTCCCCATCACTCAGGTCCCGGCGCGGACCGCGAGACAAACCTTCGAGTTGCGAACGGCGATTCCGCCTTCCGCTCTCGTCCCGCCCGTTCAGTCTGCGGTCGGGAGCGTTGATAAGGGGATTTCGCTCGAGATGCTCACTCTGGCCGCGCAGGTGAACGACTCGATGGTTCAGGAGCGCCTGCTGGCGTTGCTCTCGGGCTTTTTTGGCGGGCTGGCGCTGCTGCTGGCAATGATCGGCCTGTACGGCACGCTGAGCTACCTGGTAAACCAGCGGCAGACCGAGTTCGGCGTCCGCATGGCGCTGGGCGCGCAGCCGGGATCGATCCTGCGGCTGGTGATGCGCGACGTGATCGCCGTCCTCGCGGCAGGCGAGCTGGTAGGAACGGGCTTCTCCCTCGCCACCACCGGTCTGCTTCAGGAGATGCTATTCCGTCTCGGAGCGCGTGATACGGCGACTATCGCGATCGCAATTGGCGTGCTCTCCGCTGTGGCCCTGCTTGCAGGATACCTCCCGGCACACAGGGCCACGAAGGTCGACCCCATGGTGGCACTACGGTACGAATGATTGTCGATTTTCGATTGCTGATCTCCGATTGAAGAAGCTGTCAGCTTTCAGCTATCAGCTGTCAGCGAGAACGAAAATGGAAACTGGAAATTGGAAACTGGAAAACCGTCGACTGGTCCTTATCGGTTTCGAGTTTCGATTTTCCATTTCCAGTCTCCAGTTCCTGCTGAAAGCTGAAGACTCACTACCGATGACTGACTAATGAGAACTGCTTGATGGGCTGGAGACGCCAGATCGCCAGATTCCGCGGCTTATTCGGCCGAGGGCGTCGAGCGCGCGAGCTTCGCGAAGAGTTCTCCTCCCACCTGGCGATGGAGGAGCAGGAAAATCTCGAATCCGGCATGACGCCGGAAGATGCTCACTACGCAGCGTTGCGCCGGTTGGGGAACGTCACCCTGGCACAGGAAGGGAGCCGGGAGATGTGGGGATGGAACTCGATGGAAACGCTCTTGCAAGACCTCCGCTACGCCTTGCGAAAATTGCGGAGAAACCCCGAATTCTCGGCCGTGGCCGTACTCTCGCTTGCGCTGGGCATCGGCGCGAACGCCGTGGTCTTCAGCGTGGTCAACGCGCTGCTGCTGCGTCCGCTGCCGGTTGAGCGCCCGAATCAATTGGTATTCCTCGAAACCAAGTCTGGCATCACGCAGTCATTTCCCAATTACAGAGATCTTCGCGATCGCAATGAAACCTTCTCTGGCCTGGTGGGCTTTCGGCTCGTGCCCATGGCGCTGGAGTCAACGGGCGGCCCGACGCGCATCTGGGGCTTGCTTGCTACCGGGAATTACTTTGACGTGCTCGGCGTGCATCCTGTGATAGGTCGCTTCTTCCATCAAGCCGATGACGTGCATCCGGGCTCGAGCCCCTACGCGGTACTAAGCTACAACACCTGGCGGGGTCGATTCGGGGGCGACCCTGGGATTATCGGTAAGATCGTCCGCATCAACCACCTGCCCTACACTGTGCTCGGCGTGGCTCCCCCCGATTTCCACGGCACCGAGCTGTGGTACTGGCCCGAAGTTTGGGTGCCGATGATGATGGAACCTCAAATTGAGAATTACCCAGGCATTGGCTGGCTCGACAACCGAAGCACCTGGGACACCTGGGTGTTCGGCCGGCTCAAGCCAGGCACAGCCTCGGCGCAAGCACTGTCAAATTTGAATACCATTGCTCGCGAGCTTGCCCGCGAGCATCCCGACAGCAATGAAGGCTTGCAGATCAAAGTGGCTAAGCCCGGATTGGCTGGCGACATGATTGGCGGCCCGGCGAGGGCCTTTACGCTGGGCGTGCTCGGCCTTGCGGCCTTGGTGTTGCTGGCCGCCTGCGCCAACCTGGCCAGCCTGTTGACGGCGCGCGCCCGAGATCGGCAGCGCGAGATTGCCATTCGCCTTTCGATCGGCGCGAGAGGGAGCCGCGTCGTGCGCCAGGTACTGACGGAGACGCTGGTTCTGTCGCTTGCCGGCGGCGCGGCAGGATACGCGCTCGCCTTCATTTTGTCTCAGGGGCTGAGCCGCTGGCGAGCGCCGATGGAATTTCCAGTACAGTTCGAGGTGAATCCGGATTGGCGAGTCTTTCTTTTTGCCCTCCTTGTTTCTGTTATGGCCGGCGCTCTCTTCGGCGCTGCTCCCGCCTGGCGAGCTTCAAAGCCGGACGCCAACGGGGTTCTGAAAGGCGCCGTGACGAGCTGGACGCGTAGGCGGCTGGCCTTTCGAGACGTGCTGGTGGTCCTGCAAGTCGCCCTGTGCTTCGTGCTTGTTGCCGCCTGCCTGATCTCGCTGCGGGGACTTCAACAAGCGCTCAAGATGCGGCTCGGTTTTGAGCCGCAAGAGGTCTCGGTGGTGGCGTTTGATCTGGGCCTGGGCGGCTACTCTGAGGAGAAGGGCCGGGCCTTCCAGCAGCGTGCCCTGGATGCTCTCAAACAACTGCCCGCGGTGCGCTCCGCAGCCTATTCCAACTCCGTTCCGCTGAGCATCGACCAATCCACGACGTCCGTTTTTCCGGAGGATAAGCCGACGCGTCGGCTGTCAGAGAGCATCAGTGCGAACTATTACCAGATCTCCCCCGGATATTTCCGGACAATGGGCACCAAACTCCTTGCCGGACGCGATTTCACCTGGCACGACGACGACAAGTCTCTCCGCGTGGCGATCGTCAATGCGGCTTTCGGCAGGCAGGTTCTGCACTCCGAAGACGCTGTCGGCAAGCGCTTCCGTCAGGGACCCAAGGGCTCGCCGGTGGAAGTGGTTGGCGTGGTCGAAGACGGCAAGTACGAAAGCCTTACGGAGTCCGAACGGCCCGCCGTTTTCTGGCCTATGTTGCAGAGCTACAATTCCACGACCACGGTCGAAGTGAGATCGTCAATCCCGGCTGCGGAGATGGTCCGCGAGATGCGCCAGCGAGTGGCGGGGCTTGATCCGGAGTTGCCGATCTACGGGACAGGCAGTCTCGATCAGATGCTAGGATTCGCATTCTTCCCCACCCACGCAGCGACCATCGCACTGAGCGCTTTCGGGGTGCTCGCGATCATGCTGGGCGTGACGGGCATTCATGGCCTCGTCTCTTACGCGGTGGCGTGCCGGGTGCGTGAGATCGGCATTCGGATGGCGGTGGGTGCGCGTCCCTCTGAGGTACTGTGGCTGGTGCTCGGCAGGATCGCGGTGCTCATCGCCATAGGGTCCGCAATCGGCTTGGTGGTGTCGCTGGCCACCGGTCAACTGCTCGCGAACATAGTGTACGAGGCTACGCCTCGCGATCCGCAGATTCTCACCGCCGTTTTGGGGACGCTCGTCCTTCTGGGTTTGCTTTCCTCATGGGTGCCGACTCGTCGGGCGCTTCACATCGATCCCATGGTGGCACTACGCCATGAATGATTGCCGATTTTCGATTGCCGATTGTCGATTGAAGGAGCTTGCAGACGGGTAGCGCAGAGTTTTGCCTTTTAAACTCTGCGGCTCTTCCCGCAAGAAACGGCCGCAGAGTTTCCAAAAGCGGGAAACTCTGCGCTGACCTCTACATTCTGCCGATTGAGGGTACCCACAAGGGGCCTACAACGGCTGATGACTCACGGCTGAGAGCTGATAACTGCTTTTATGACCTGGAGACGCCAGATCGCCAAATTGCGCGGCGTGTTTAGCCGAGGGCGCCGAGCGTGCGAGCTTCACGAAGAGCTGTGCGCTCACCTGGCGATGGAGGAGCAGGAGAACCTCGAAGCCGGCATGCCGCCGGAGGAAGCCCGCTACGCAGCACTGCGCCGGTTTGGCAATGTGACCTTGGTGCAGGAAGGGAGCAACGAAATGTGGAACTGGAGTTCAGTCGAGACGCTCTTGCAGGATGTTCGCTACAGCCTGCGCCAACTGCGGCGGGGCCCGGGCTTGACAATTGTGGCTGTCCTGACGCTGGCTTTGGGCATCGGGGCTAACACCGCGATTTTCAGTGTCGTCAACGCTGTCGCACTGCGGCCGCTGCCCTACCCGCACAGTGACCGGCTGGTGTGGATTGCTGAAGTGATACCGGCGATCAAAGCCGAACTGGCGACTGGAGGAGACTACGTCGACTGGAAGGATCAAAGCCGAAGCCTCGACGCGATCACCGCTTTTGACGAGCAGGCGAGCTTCAACCTGACCGGCCGTGGCACGCCGGCTCGCGTTCGCGGCGCGCAGGTAACGGCAAGCTTCTTTGCCACCCTCGGGGCCGGGCCGCAGCTAGGACGAGGGTTCACCGCCGAGGAAGACCAGCCGAACGGCCGTAAAGTGGTGATTTTGATGCACCCTTTCTGGCAGCAGTACTTCGGCTCCGATCCTAGCGTGCCTGGCCACACCGTCACTTTGGACGCGATGCCTTACACCGTGGTCGGCGTAATGCCCGCGAGCTTTCGCTTTCCTGGTAATTCCGAGGTTCAGATGTTGGTCCCGCTCGCTCTTAACGAGTCGAGCGAGCGGTTGCGTACGCAGATGCAAAGGCTGGTCCGGATCATTGGACGCCTGAAACCCGACGTTTCCCTCGCCATTGCCCAGGGGGATCTTGAT
>DATJKY010000778.1:0-3165 GCA_035490955.1 Terriglobia bacterium
GGTTACGTGTCCCGCAGCGCGGGCAATCAGGATCGGCCAGAATGAAAACCTCATCCATACCTACGTGGACGGCATCCGCCTCACAAGCCTCGGCCAATTCATCGGTCAGTGCGAACACTACTTGGTGGAGGTCCGGGCTGAGGGGGCAGTAACTTCGACAGTAGATGCCCTGGTTATTCGGGTACTTCTTCGGTGTCTCATCGAACTCCGGGTGCGCCCGAAGCAGGCCGAAAGTCTTTGCTTCCCAGGACTGATGCCCCAGAAGGTTAATGAGAGGGATCAACCGTACTCCTGCCCCGTGGCACGCGGCGACGATGGCCTTGACATCTGCTTTGGAAAGAGCGTCGGCGTCCACAACCTCAGGGTGGCTGACGTAGGAATACCGGTAGTCGAATTCCATGACCAGCACATTGACGGTTTCTTTGGGAAGGGCTTCGCGAATGAAGCTGACGGCGAGTGGGATTTCGTTCGGCTTCGGCGCAGCGAGATAGAGGCCGCGAACGGCCATTGAAGCTGGCTCCGCGCTCAGGGCAAGTGTAGCTACTGCCACCGAAAGCGCCGTAACGGCCGTAGCCTGCATCAACCCAGTCTTCATGACAAACACCTTTCTCTGCGCTCAGTCCTCGAAGGAGGCTCGGGCCGTCTAGGGTAGCATGACATTCTGAACACCGGGTATGTGGAACAATCGCTGCTCGTTCAAAGCTGTCGCACATACCAAACGGCTGCCGGATCGTAGATGTTGGGAACATCCCTTCCCACAAGTAATCCGTTTGACTGAACGTAAACCGCGTTCGAGCGAGCAGCTCCTCGGTAGTCGTCCGGCTTTACCAACACGTCCGTTCCGGACAGCTCTGGCACCGCAATCAGAGCCGGCCACAACCGTGGGGGCTCAAGTGGAGTAGTCCGTCCAGGATCTTTTCACCAATGGTGGCAAACATGTAGGGTTTTTCATTTATGCTGGCGAGCATTTTCACGAACTGTGGCATCGGGCACCGGTTACGCCTTTTGACTTCAACGCGACCGCTTTCATCTACTATGGCACCCCTACGCAGTGTACTCTCCGGGTTTCCACGGCCCGCGCGCGGGCCAAAAACATGATGAACTTCGTCCTGGCAGCCAGGGCCCGGGCAGGTGGCAAGAGAAACCGCTGTAAATCCTCGGTCGCGCGCCCCGAGTTGGCGCCGTCGGCCTCAAGCCGATTCCTCCTCAGGAATGCTCGCCACTGGCCCGCGTGCGGCGTCCAGGAGGGTCGGAAGGCCTGAACCCGAGGCCGTCAATGTAAAAGCGGAGGGAAGCCTCCATGTTCGACACCATGAAAAATGGTCCGGCCTGCTTCACATTCGTTGCAACCTTCGTCTCCATGGCCATGGTTTTGGACTCCCGTTTCCTCAAAGTCTGACGGCAAGGGCGCCTTGTCGCTCATGACTTGGCGCCGTGGCGGCGGAGCACTTCCGCAACGTGTGCTCTCAACGAAGCGCGAGGCCTTTCTTGCTCGGCAAACCACGCGAGTGACCCATCTTCAACCCTTGCTCCGGCGTCGAGCAACGTTTCGATTGTTCGAACATAGTCGATGTGGAGATCACCGTTAATCGCGGACCAAAGCGCCTGGCCCTGAGCCGTCCCGCCGTATGAGTTCAGGGCCTCAAGTGACGCTCCGCGTGCGAGAAGCAGCCTAATGGTCTCCACTTGTCCGCCAATCACCGCCCAATGAAGCCCCGTCTGTCCAGTGTTCGCCTGTGCAAGCAGATCCACACCCTTCTGCAACAGGAAATCAACCACGCTGTCTCGACCGTACTCGCAAGCCCACATGAAGCCCCGCTCCATTTGCATCTTGGTCGCATTCGCTTTCAAGCTGCCATCGTCATTAAAGAAGCTCTTGACTGCATCCAGCCGGCCTACCCCGGCCGCTCCCTCGAGATCCAATCGTGCGCCGCGCTTGGCAAGAAACTCGGCCGCCTTTCTGCGGCCGGTAGCCAGACATGAGTTGACGATGCACTGCTGGTTGCCGGCTCCGATTCGGTGATCAATGGCTGCCCCGTGCTCCAACAGAATCTCCATCAGCCTGTCTTGAACGCCGGCCTGCTCGGGGTGGATGCTCGTTGCGGCCAGGCCGAGAGTGGTTGCTCCACCGTCGTATACCTGCGCCTCCGCATCCACCTCGGCGCCTGCTTGAAGGAGAATCTCCGCGACCTTCGCCGCGTTGTTTGGCGTCTTTTGGCGGTAGCCCTCGACGCCATTGGCCGAGACATAATGCAAGAGCGTCGCCTGATGCTCGCGGGTTGAACGCGCCCGAATCAACTGGGGATTCTCGTCCAGCAATCGCTTGAGTGTCGCCACATCACCGGTAACAACGGCATGCGTCGCGGCTTCGAATTGTGAGACGGGGGAACTGGCGCGAGCCAGTCCTTCGATATGCTTCGCGAACTTCGGCCAACTCGTGAAACCGTGCAACCGCGCAATGACGAATTGCGCGTCCGTAAGACCACACTTTGCATTGCCAGCGTCGGAACTCAGCAACTTACACCTCGCGAATTCCGCAACCTCGTTCACAATAGCAAGCATCCGCGCGCGGAGTTGGATGGTGAACGCCTGGCCCTGAAGAGTTGCGAGCGTTTCAACCCATTTGGCCGCCCAGCTGCGAATGCCGTCGACCTCGTCAGATCTGCAGGCTTTTACGAGGTCCTTCGCCTGCTTCTTATACTGTTCCAGGCTGGGGCGAGGGGGAAGCGGAAGAGCATCGTGCGGATTGGGGAACATACGAATCTCCTTTCATGACGTGCCCGGAGTCCGCCCAAATCAGGCTGAAAGAAGCTTCGCAAATCACGCTCGTAAACCTGAAGTTGGGCACGGCCCTTTCCGCGGACTGGATGCGCCCTTCGCGCTGGCTAAACTATAACGATTTCCAACGGTGAAGACAAGTGCCCTGCCCCATGGTGGTCTCTGTTGCGCGACATAAGAGTTGGGGTTCGGGTTTGCTTGATTTCGTGGGTCCGGCCTTAGGTAGCGGGTACGCCAGGTCCGGTCGGGCAGGCAGCAGTCCCGCGAAGCGGGACACCGTGAGTAGCCGTAGGGGACCTACGGACGCGGAAGGTGACCAGATTATTCCGGCCCCGGCGGGGCCGGACAATGGCCGTAGTCAACCCCTTACGGGGTTGGGGCAATAGG
>DATJKY010000779.1:0-2845 GCA_035490955.1 Terriglobia bacterium
TCCAAGGAGATGTTGACCTGAGTCTTGCTACTGCTCCGGGCGTCTATCATAACGCTCTCACGCGCGGGCCGATAGCCCGTCGCCTCCACCGTGACGTAATACAGACCGCTGTGCAGATTACTGAAGCTGAAATTACCGTTCGATTCGGTATAGACCTGGCCCACCAGAACTTCTCCGGGTGCAACCAGGCTTACCAGAACGCTTTGCGGCTGACCGCGAGGGTCAGTGACACGGCCGGCCACTACGCCGTTGACTTGCTCTTGCGCCGCCGTGGTCGGCGCTCTGAACAGCAACAGCAAGGAAACAGCTACATAGAATCCAAGCGAAATGAGCGCGAATCGTGGACTCTGGCTGGCATCGGAAGTTACGGCCCTCATCGTGCACCCCGTTGGCTCCAAATACCCACGCCTGATTCGGCGTCAGATTACACGTCCCGTACGTCTGCAAGGCATTCTACCCCAGTGCGGCGTGGTCAGGCAACCGCGATCGCCCACCCCAGCGAAAAACTCCAGGCCGGATCGTTCTTCTCCGGCGCACGTTTTACACACCGAGCGGTTCTCTTACTGGAAGTTACCCTTAAAGCCCTGTGCTAGCCCTCTTGCGGGTGCCCGATTCCCACTAGCTTGCCGACGGATCAGACAGGGGTAGCGCAGAGTTTCGCCTTTTGAAACTCTGCGGCTCTTGGGCTCCTCCAACCAGCGACCCTTTATATCCTGGCTTGCTCGTCGGCGGGCAGCAGAATACGGTCGATCGCCAGGATACTTCCTCCGCCCTTCGCCTGCCGCAGGGTTCCCGTGTAGCGCGGATGATGTCCAAAGAAAGGACCGCAGAGTTTACAGATCAAAACGGTGCGCTAGCTCGCTGGTGGGTGCCTGTGGCCTTGCTTGAAGCAATAAAATGGGCAGGCACAAGGCCATGGGAATGCTGGCCTCTGTTGGCGGCCTGGGATTCTTCACCAAACCCGGCGGACCCCATACGCTTCAAAGGTCCTCTCATTGGTGACAACGGGCACATTCTCGGCGTGAGCCTGCGCAATCAGCATGCGGTCAAAAGGGTCTTTGTGAGGGCCGGGCAGCAGACCGGCACGGATGCCGTGTTCAACCGTAATATCCAGTGTCGTGAAACCTTCCCGAAGCATGAAAACGTCAAAGTCAGCGGCCAGCTCCGTCGCCCCTGGCAATCTGCCAAGTCTCACCTTGGTGGCAATCTCCCACGCCGAGGCCGCGCTCACCAGGAGCACATTACTGGTCTCTGCCATCGCTTCCCGCGCAGCGCCGGAAAGAGCCGGATCATCACTTAACCACCAGAGCAAAGCGTGGGTGTCGATGAGGAGGCGCACCGCTGCTTACTCCCAGGCTGAAAGTTCCTCGGCAGGGAGCGGCTCAAAAAATTCCGGACCGACCCGAAGTTTTGCCCGCAATGCGCCTGGCTGCCGTCGCCCTTGCACTTCACCAACGGCAACCAGGCGAACCACAGGGGTTGCGCCCCGCGCGATGATGACTTCTTCGCCGCGGCGGGCTTTTTCAATCAACTTCGAGAGATTTGTTTTAGCTTCATGCACCGTCGCCGAATACATGAACGATTCTCCTTAGCTAACCAATATTAGCTAACCTTCAGGCCGCTTGCAATCGAATTCAATCGAATGCCACAAATCCAGGAGAGGAGTGTTAGCCGGAGTAGAAACTACCAGCCCGCTTTCACTCTGGACTTGTCCTAGCATCGACGCCATCTGTGAGGCCAGAGGTTCCCTCGACCAGAGCGCTGAAAGGACATTGGTATCGATCGCGGTTCTCATTTGCTGGACACTTTTTCCTAACAGATCGCCGACCCAGGCCAAGCCAGTGGGAACCGGACGCCCGCAACAGTGTTGGCGCAGGGCTCCAAGGGTAACTTCCAGGGAAGAGAACCGCTCGGTGTGTAAAAGGTGTGCATAATGATTTTGCACGGATGAGAGGCCGGTGATGAACAGCCGGGGAGTTGATCAACGAACTGAGGAAAGACGGCTGGGACGAAGTCAATCAGGTCGGCAGCCATAAACAGTTCAAGCACCCCACGAAAAAAGGTCGTGTCACTGTGCCACATCCGAGCAGGGATATACCGATAGGAACCTTGAGAAGCATAGAGAAGCAACTGCCGGACCAGGGTTAATCCTACAGAGGGACGCGACGACACCGCCCCGAAAGCGAGCCGAAGACCCCATCCCATGCTTATGTTAAAATGCGCTCCGGAGGTTCTGGAATGCCGATCAAGACCCAAGCCACCATCGAAGACCTCTACCACGTGCCTGAAGATGGCAAAGCCGAAATCATCGACGGAGAACTCCGACTCATGTCACCCACTGGAGACTTGCCTGGCAGTGCAGCCGGGGAGATCTTTGTCTCCCTTCGGGCCCACGCGCGACGCAAGGGCATAGGCAGGGCTTATACAGACAACGTCGGGTTCGTTGTGAACTTACCGAACCGGAAATCCTTCAGCCCCGATGCTGCCTTTTATCTCGGGCCGCGCGCCGGCGGCAAGTTCCTCCAGGGTGCTCCTATCTTCGCGGTGGAAGTGCGGAGTGAAGGGGACTACGGTCCCGCCGCGGAGAAGGAGATGGCCGCCAAGCGTGGCGACTACTTCGCCGCCGGTACCCAGGTGGTATGGGATGCGGACGTGCTGAGGTCGGAAGTGGTGAGTGTTTATCGAGCCACGGACCCATTGAACCCCACCGTTTACCGGCGCGGCCAACTCGCCGAGGCGGAACCCGCCGTGCCCGGCTGGACAATGCCGGTTGACGATCTGTTCGCGTGAGGGTAGACCCACCCCTTCCCATGCTTATGTTAGAATGCGCTCCTGAGGTTCTGGA
>DATJKY010000780.1:0-20456 GCA_035490955.1 Terriglobia bacterium
ACGGTGAGCCCGTGCACACTCGCGCTGCCTATGAACGCGCCCTCGGTCTGCCGCCTTGGGGCTGATAGTCGCAACATAGGGGTCGTGCCCGCTATGGCGAGTGTGACGACAACGCAATCAGCAGCTCAGAGATCATCTCCCCGGGGCGAACACGTTGGCGTACTTCTGAAACCGCGTACTGAGGCTCTATGATTTTGCTGAGCCGTTGACCAGGGCTTCGTTCCCCATCAGGCCGTGATCGGGAGCGTGGTAGCTACAACCAACGCCTTAGCGGGGCCTGGCCAAGCACTCTCGACTCCGCCACCCCGGTCGAAGCCAGGATGGAGCCAGCAGCGGTTTTCCGGTTCGCGACTTAGGGTTTTGGGATGACTTGCCCGCGCTGATTCATCTCGTTGCCAGGTTGTTGCACGCTCGACAGGGTGAGGTTCCGCGTCGGTTTGCAAAAACTCGTGGACTAACGGCACAAATACAAACTGCTTGAGCGGAGTCTTGCGTTGCAGCCCACAGGGGGGAAAGCATGCCTGCCGTCCTATGGTCTGATCGGAAGCGCGTCGCCGTTGCCTTGTTGCTGTTCGGGGTGTCGTTTGGCTACGTCGAGGCGGCTGTTGTGACCTATTCAGGAGCGCTGTATGAGCCGGTGCGCCAGCGGTTCTATCCGAAGCATGCTCCGAACGACGTATTCCCGCTTCTCACACAGAGGCAGCTCAAGGAGACCGGACCGGAGCAGCTTCGGTTACTGAAGGCCGAACTTGCCCGGGAGGCAGCGACCCTGGTCATGTTGGTCGCGGTTGCTGTCGGCGTGGGCAGGAACAGTACACGATCGCTGGCGGCTTTCTTGATCGCTTTTGGCACCTGGGACATCTCCTACTATGTTTTTCTGAAACTGCTACTTGTTTGGCCTCCCTCCCTGCTAACTTGGGACCTTCTGTTCCTGCTCCCAGTGCCGTGGGCCGCCCCAGTATTGGCCCCGGTGCTGGTCTCGCTGTCCGTAATTGGGGCTGGGCTCGTGCTTCTGGGGCGGGAATGGACTGGCACCCCCGTGCGGTTGGACCCGTTTCACTGGCTCGGTCTTTTGGTGTCGGGCGTGGTGCTTGTTATGGCCTTCACCTGGGACTTTCGCAACATCGCGAGCGGCGGGCTGCCACGCCCGTTCAACTGGCCGCTCCTCGCCGTCGGCGAAACAATTGCTTTGGGAACTTTCCTCCATGCTCTCAGGGCTGGCAAGAAGTGCGCATAAATGGGAGAGAAGGAACGAAAAACGGCTGACACCTGCCAAGGCGTCTCTGTGTGGGACGAGCCCTGTACTCGACCCGCGACTCGCTGTTGCAAGGAGTGCGGGCGGTGGTTTTGCGACGCCCACTGCGCCAATGCGGATTGGCATCCGTGCGCAGGCGAGTAGCCCCTGCCCACCCATCTCATTCCATTTCAATCGCAGCGCGATCGCCGCCAGACCCAGGCCGAGCACGCCTCCGGTAACGCTCAACACCAGCCTTTCGAGTACTGCCGCGCCCAGCAGCCTACCTGCGGGTGCTCCCAGGGCCATCGTACCGCGATTTGGCGGCGGCGACGGATAGCGCGGACCAGCAGCAGTCCAGCAACGTTGGCGCACGCGATCAGCAACACAACTATGGTGGCCAGAAACAGCGTGCGTACCAGTTGACGAGCCTGTTCGACGGTCTCTTCATGGAGCGAATGCACGACCGCCTGAATGTGCAGATTCGACATGAAAGAGGGCTAGCTGCGCATCGTCTCCTGTGCAACGCGCTCTACATCACTCTGTGCCTGAGCTGGAGTGATTCCGGCCTTGAGTCGTCCCACCATGTTGAAGTTCCAGAATGCCGCTCCGGTCGTAAGTTCCTGTTGGGTGAAGCTCATCGGAACCCATAGCTCGCTGTTGTTCAGGTGTCCTGCCACCAGGGGGAACTCGAAATCTCGCGGCATTACGCCTATCACGACGGGCTTGCGATCGAGTAGGATCTTGCTTCCCAACACGTGCACATCGTCGTGCAGCCGGTTCTGCCAGAGGCTGTAACTGAGTACCGTTACCAGCTGCTTTCCGTCATCTTCCTGCTGCGTAAAGACCCGGCCTCTCAGAGGCCCGACCCCAAGGGCTGGTAACACCCCAGCCGACAGCCGAGCCGCATTCACCTGCGTTGGCTCTCCAATGCCGGACAGCTCGTAACGCAGCTGTTGATACCCACCAAGGCCCTCGAAGCTGTGTGTCTCTCGCGTGGATGCGCGGATGTCGGGAGCCGTGACACCAGTCTCGCCGTTGCCTCCTAACTTAGCCCCTTGCCAGATATCAGAGAGAACAACCAGGTTCTCGGAGTGCGGAAATGGCAAAGGGCGCAAGAGCACACCTTCCACGATCGAGAAGACGGCGCTCGTCGCTCCGATCCCTAGCGCGAGCATCAGGACAGCCGTAGTGGTGAAGCCGGGCGACTTTAGCAAAGGGCGCTTCGTAGTTCATGGAACGGCATCTGCTTCGACTCCTTACGAGATAGACGCGGCGGCTGGACAGCAGCCCCTCGCTCAAATACGAGTCGGGCTAAGTAATTGTTCCGCCATATCGGCCTGTATGCTCCGTGCATTCTTATTTCGAGACTCGGCTACAATGCAGCTCGGAGGACACATGTCGAAATCGCGCAGGCGGTTCTTAACCCAGATTTCACTCGGACTGATCGGTGCAACCGCGTCCCACGGCAGCAAGGCACAGCAATCGAACCAGCTCCCGCCCGGGGCGCCCCCGGCGTTCGGCACGGGACCCGCTGCCGGACCGGAAGTGTCGCCTGCTGTGTTCGCCGGGGCAGAGAGACTCGCCCAGGTGGAGTTGACCCCTGAAGAGCGCGCCGTAGCGGCGGATAGCTGGCGTGTGACGATGGCGCCGCTCTACGAGCGGCGCAGCGGTCCGCGCCACGTAGCGTTGGAGCCTACGCTCGCACCCTGGTCGCGCTATCAATCTTTACTTCCTGACCATGAGCCACGCCCGCAGCGCGGATTTATCCGTAGCCACGTCGATCCTGGCCCCTTGCCGAGACATGATGAGGACTTGGCCTTCGCTTCGCTCACACAACTATCACGCTGGATTGAGCAGCGAGAGCTCACGTCGGAACGCCTCACCCAACTCTATCTGCAGCGACTCAGACAATTCGATTCCAAGCTGCGCTGTGTCATCACCCTCACACACGAGCTCGCGCTCACACAGGCCCAAAGGGCCGACGCGGAAATCGCTGCCGGAAAATACCGTGGGCCGCTTCATGGCATCCCATGGGGTGCCAAGGATCTCCTCGACACTGCCGGAATCCCAACCACCTACGGCGCCGAACCCTTCCGGAACCGCATACCCAAGGTCGATGCTGTGGTTGTCAAGCGTCTCCACGATGCGGGCGCCGTCCTGGTCGCCAAGCTCAGCATGGGGGCTCTGGCGCTCAACGATATTTGGTTCGGCGGCCAGACGATGAATCCGTGGCTACTGGAGGAGGGTTCTTCCGGTTCCAGCGCCGGCCCCGGCGCCGCTACCGCGGCGGGATTGGTCGGCTTTGCGATTGGTAGCGAGACCGGCGGCAGCATCATCAGCCCTGCCATGCGTTGCGGAATTACTGGACTCCGGCCCACCTATGGCCGTGTCCCCCGCACCGGTGCCATGACCCTCTGCTGGTCTCTCGACAAGCTGGGCCCCATGACCCGCTCTGTGGAAGATGCCTTGCTCGTGCTTCAAGCCATATCCGGGCCCGATCCAGGCGACGTTTCCAGCGTGTCCTGCCATCTGGACTTCGACTCGAACGCGCTCGTCCAGGGCCTGCGAGTCGGCTACTTCCCCGCCTGGATGAAGGAGAAACCCGCCACGGAGGTGGACCGCGCCGCCCTCGAGATACTTCCGAAACTCGGCATGATCCCGGTGGAAGTCGCTCTTCCCAACTGGCCTTATGGAACGCTCAACCTAATCCTTTTCGCCGAGGCCGCAGCGGCTTTCGAGGAGCTGACGCTCAGTCATGGCGATCGTCAGCTTAAAGTTCAGACACCCGACGCCTGGCCCAACCTTTTCCGCCAAGCCCGCTTCCTTTCCGCCGTAGATTTCGTCCAGACAGATCGTCTTCGCCGCAAGGTTGCAGAGGAAATGGCCCGTATCTTTTCGGAGGTGCACCTGCTGCTTGTCCCTTCTCTCCGTGACGAAATCCTCACCATTACCAACTGCACCGGGCATCCGTCGCTCACTTTACGCGCTGGCTTCGTCGAAGTGTCGGTAGCGCGCAGCGATTGGGCCCCCGACCCACACAACCCGCTCCCAAGGTTCTCTCCGCCGCGCCGCGTTCCTCATGGCGTCACCCTGATCGGACGGCTCTTCGATGAGGGTACGCTAGGGCTCGTCGGCCAAGCACTCGAGCGCGCTTTCGGAGTCACTGACCAGCGCCCGCACGGTTTCTGAAGTGAGCCGACACAGGGACAAATTGGGCCATGGTGGATCTATCGGGCCAAGTGTCGGTCCAGACGACGGAGCGGTACCTGGAGTGCCAGCAGCGAACCCGTTGTGCCGTCAAAGACCGCATTGGTATTCAGGCACCAAGGCATCTTACGGCGGCGCTGTCGGCATCGGCCGGTCCCATACTTGAATAACATCCGGGAGCAGGATCACCGCGCTATCAAGAAGCGGATTTGGGCCAAGCAACATTTCTGTCGTTTCGATTGCGCGGGCGAACTCTCCAAGGTTACGAGACGATCCACAAGATTCGGAAAGGGCAAGTGCGATGGTTGAGAGAGTGTGATGTGCGGGTCCAGAATCAGTTCATCGACGGTATCTTCGGCCTGACGGCGTGAATCCAGAGCTGGACCCGACCCCCGCATAGCGCATTTCTGAGCACCCAATTCTTTGCAACACTTCCCTTTAGGCTTTGGCCGACGGATCGCGGCGAGGATTTGCCTCTAAATGTCCGACGTGCTCTTGTCGCCACGCAGGCCAGAACGTAAAGCTTTGGGGCGTTCGGAAACGAATCTCCCCGGTGCGTTGACCATTGCCCAGCAGGCTGCCGGGACCCATCCATTTGGGGATTTGCCTCTCTAGTCGTTGTCGGTGCTAGTTGGAGCCTTGGCTTCCAAGGCTTAAGAATCAGAATTGCAAAACTGCTTATTTTCTTGTCCGCCCTTCTGCTGGCCTCGCGCTGGGCGACCACAAGGGTCACCCCTACGCTGCCACTATGACGTCAGGCGGTGTTAGCCCCCCGGCCTGCCATTTCGTTCATCAGTTCCAGCAAGGTATTGGCGGCGGCTTGGGCGAAGCCATCTTCGTTGATATGAGCGTCCACTTCAACCAGCCGGATTCGGGGATGAAGGTTCGCTTTGAGCGCATCCAGATAACTCCTGTCGGCCTCGGGCCACCAGAAGGGCAAGCCGGTGGCGTCGATGGCGGAGACACCTTGCAGCGGCATAAGGAACGCAACAGAGCTTCGCGCCTGGTTGAGCTTTGCAGCAGTAATCCTGCCCAGTTCAGCGCACTCTTCTGGGGTCGTGCGCATCAAGGTTACGTTCGGGTTGTGGACGTACAAGAGCCGCTTCCTGTACTTTTTGGGAACCGAATCGAGCGGACCAAAGTTGACCATGTCAATCGCGCCCGGACACACGACCTGAGGAATCCCTTTCTTTGCGGCGGCTTCCAGCCGGTGGGGTCCGGCGCTCATCACACCGCCCGCCAGCTCATCCGCGAGCTCGGTTGTGGTCACGTCCAGCACTCCCGCCACATAACCGTCGGCGATCAAGTCCTCCATCGCCTGGCCACCCGTGCCCGTCGCATGAAAGACCAGGACTTCGAAACCGCTCTGTTCCAGGATGCGCCTCGCCATAGTCACACAAAGGGTCGTCACTCCAAACATGGTGGCCGCGATAAGAGGCTTGGGCACCTCCCTGCCTTCGGTATCTTTCTGCAACACCATGCCCGCGATAGCTGCAGCCGCGTTGGCCAGAATGCGCCGAGTCAGGAGATTGAGCCCTGCAATGTCAACTACTGGATACAGCATGACGATGTCTTTCGTTCCCACGTACGGTCGGGTGTCGCCCGATGCCAGTGTAGATACCATGACCTTTGGGAAGCCTGCGGGTAACGACCGCATCGCCGCAGTGCCGATGGTAGTCC
Source organism: Terriglobia bacterium (assembly GCA_035490955.1). Taxonomy (GTDB): domain Bacteria; phylum Acidobacteriota; class Terriglobia; order UBA7540; family UBA7540; genus DATJKY01. Next base: position 6,125 of record DATJKY010000780.1, read on the forward strand.
CTGCCGAACCTCCCAACGAGATCAACCCCTGGATCCTTCCCTCTTGGAAGAGCCGCTGAACCACCACCGCGGCGCCCGCTGCCATCGCAGCGATGCTCGCTCCGCGGTCACGTGTGGCGAGGAGGTCCTCAAGTGCGTGTCCACTCGCCTTCGCTACCTCCCGGCGAGAGATGGCTGACGCAAAAGCCGGCTCCCCTAGAACGCCACTATCGATCACAAGGGTAGCCAGTCCTGCCGCCTCGATACGAGTTCGAACGTAGGCAAACTCCTCTCCTTTTGTGTCGAGTGTTCCAAGGATGGCGACAGTCTTCGTCTCCATACGTTCCCGATCCTGTGCTTTTTAGTGTTCAGGATCGCAGGGCTGACTCGCCAGGAACAATCAGGCGGCAGCCTGGCAACGTGCGCAGGATCGCCTCGGGACCAGGCGGGCAATAAACGGCAATCATCTTCAACGGCTCCCAACCGGTGTTGATCGTGGCGTGGAAAATGTCGGCGGGAATATGCACCAGATCACCTGGAGAGATGGGCTGCCAGCGCTCGCCATTGATATCGATCATCTGTCTCCCCTGCCCGCATACCACGTAGAGGATTTCCTCAGAGCCCGGGTGATTGTGCCGCACGTGTCCCTTGCCGGGTTCGAGGAGAACAACTCCCATGGTAAAGCCGCTGGTAGCGGTCACCCGAGGTTCACTCATCCACTTGATCGTGCCCCAGTCAAATACCATCGTCTCGACATCGGATGGTCGTACAAAACGAAGTCCGGGAAGGTCTGCCATGAATCCTCCTTTTGTCGCGCAGGTTCGCCCGCCGAATTTCGCTCCGTGCCCTCGAAACTCGCTCCACAAGGGCCGTAGGGGGTACGCCTTGCCGTACCCAAGGTCCGCGCCTCTGCCATGGTCAGAAGGGTACGACAAGCCGCACCCCTAGAGCGAAATCGATTTGAACCTCTCAACCTGCTCCGTAATGGCCCGCTCAGCCGGGAGTCGCTCCACGCTCGAAGCTCCAAAGAAGCCGGCGATACCACGCGTCTTGCTCAACACGTAGGCGACATCGTCTGGCTCGGCCAGGGGTCCGCCGTGACAGAGTATCAGGATCTCTGGGTTGACGGACGCAGCGGCGTCGCGGATCGACTGGACCAACGTTACAGTGTCATCAAGGGTCAGAGCCGTCCGGGCGCCGATCGTTCCCTTGGTAGTCAGCCCCGCATGAGCGACAACGACGTCTGCTCCAGCCTTCGCCATCTCCCGCGCTTGTTTCTCATCGAAGGCGTAGGGGCACGTCAAGAGGCCCATGTGGCTTGCTTCATGGATCATCTGCACCTCTAGTTCGTAACCCATTCCTGTCTCTTCCAGGTTGGCCCGGAAGGTCCCGTCGATCAGACCCACGGTGGGGAAGTTTTGTACGCCGGCAAAACCTAGATCCCGAAGTTCTGCAAGGAAGCGGCTCATCAGACGAAATGGGTCGGTACCGTTAACGCCGGCCAACACCGGCGTCGCTTTGACGACAGGGAGGACTTCACGAGCCATCTCCAGCACAATGGCGTTGGCGTCGCCATAAGCCAGAAGGCCCGCCAGAGATCCCCGTCCCGCCATGCGGTAGCGGCCGGAATTGTAAATGATGATCAGGTCTGCGCCCCCCGCCTCCGCGCATTTGGCGGAAATCCCTGTACCGGCGCCAGCGCCGATGATCGGTCGGCCGGATGCCACGACCTGGCGCAGACGCTTGACGTACTCTTGCTTGCAAACAACCATCGCTAATCCCCCAGGTACTTGAGCGCCCGCTCTGGAGTGCGTTAGCTTGCTACCGCTTTCCCCCAGGCCAGGTTGACTGACCGTGCCGACGTAGGGGCACCCCTTGGGGACGCCCTTAGCCCACAAGAAAGCAGCCAAGGGCGCACGACTATGAGGGCACCCCCAGCGGTGCTACCTCAGCGCGGTCTACCACGCGAGTTGAACCAAGGACACACCGTAACGAGGCAAGGTGAAGTTCAGCTTGAGAGCACCGTTCTCCCGGATCCTCAGCCATTCGGGAGAGCTGAGTAACTGCAATTGTCCCGCTTGCTCGAGTTGCGTGTGTTGAGTGGTCGATGGAAACTGGGGAGATCCCATCTGCTTCCATACAGAATAGGAATTGCTCCAGTCATCATCCACTCGGTAGTGCTGCAGGAGCACGCGTTGAACCTTATCCGGGATACCTTTCACTACCAGTTCGATCTCGGCCGCAGGCGCAGAAACATCATCATCAGTCGCGATAATTCTTGCAGCAGCTTCCGGCCGTTGGGAGCGTAAGTGTAGTTGGGCTCGTCATATCCGAACAAACTCCAAGCGGAACTAAATGGCCCTTGCGTGGTCTGCGCGTCGACACGGATCAAGACCCGCTGTTGTGCGGCCAGAGTGGGAAGCCCCGCAGACAGAGCCAGCAAGACGGCTCTCCGGAGTAGTGTCGGTTTGGAACAGGAAGCCATTAGCCTGGCGCCTCGGTGTCTGGGCGTGCTCGTGGCCCCAACCAGGCTCGCCGCCACTCTGTGTTTCGTTACTAGAAGCAAGTTTGAGTCTCGGGTTCAGTGTGTTAACTACGAACGTGGATTCTACCACGCCGAGTCTTAGAACTTCCCTAGTCGCCGAGTCGCGTGAGTCGCGTTGAGTCGACCGAGGAAGGTTTTCGAGATCTGGCCCCACGCTTCAGAAAACTTATCATAACCAAATTTGTTATCACCAGTTGAGAACTTGTCGTAAGGCTGATTTTGTGAAACAAATTAGCAATCGGCCAGCTAGGCAGGGACAGTCCGTTGTGGAGGGCATTTTTACGAGTTGGGTGGAAGCAAGATGACCGTCACGATTCGCGACGTCGCACGCGAGGCTGGCACGTCCACGGCCACGGTGTCTCATGTCCTTAATTCCACGGGTCGCACCACCGCCGAGACACGGCGTCGCGTCCTGGCGGTAACGAAGAGGCTCAAATACTATCCTAATCTTCACGCCAGGAACCTTGCGCTCGGCAGCAGCCGAACCTTGGGAATGATCGTCTCCGACATCGAGAACCCTTTCTTTCCCGCCGTTATCCGCGCCTTCGAGATTCGCGTCCGTCAGCGCGGCTACGAAGTGATCGTCAGTAACACCAACTACGAACCCAGCCTTATGAAAAGGGCGGCCGAGCGGATGCTGGAGCAGAAAGTCCGGGGTGTCGCCATCATGACCTCGGAGATGAGCGCCAACCTGGTTGAAGAGCTTATTGGCCGCAAGATCGCGGTCACCTTCTTCGATGTGGGTGTGGCTCAAGAGCACGTCAGCACGGTGAAGATGGACTACCTCTCCGGCGTTCGGCAAGCGGTCGAGCACCTGTGTCATTTCGGACACTGCCGAATCGCCTTCGTGGCGGGCCGCTCGGCCTTTCGCAACATCAAAGCTCGACAGGTTGCTTATGTGGATTGTATGCGTGCCCTCGGGCTCGAACCCGGTCCGATCGTGCCCGGCAACCAGCGTTTCGACGGAGGTCTGGCGGCTGGACACACGATCGCCAGGATGAAACCGCGGCCAACCGCCGTGATTGCCATGAACGATCTCACAGCCGTGGGCGTCATCAAGGCCCTGCACCGCGAGGGACTCCGCGTTCCGCAGGATGCTTCGGTCGTCGGATTTGACCGGACCCTTCTCGCGGAATGCTGCATACCGTCCCTCACGACAGTGGATATGCACCCTGATCTAGTAGGCCGGACAGCGGCCGACGCCTTACACGACCTGTGCCATTCAGAGAAGGGTAAACAATATTTCATGCCCCTGCAGCTCGTCATCGGAGAGTCTACGGGCCCTGTTCCCAACAGCGTTGAAGGTTCCCGGCAAGAACCCGTTCGTGGCAAGGCTCCCGGCGTGTCCGAGGACAGCGTCTCTACGAGTCTGCGAGCCCACGAACCAGTGAGAGGTTGACATAACCCCTCGAAGCGGGTATGACCTCTTTCGGGGTCGAAAGCTCCGGCGGAACGCTGTTCGCGGAATCCCTCATGCCTAATCGTGCTAAAGCGCCTCTGAGCGTCCTCGTCGTCTCTGCTGCGCAGGTGTTTATCCTCGCTCAAGTCCCACCTCCCCCACCGACGCCCCGGGATAACGTTCGCGAAGTCATTCACGGCGTCGAAATCGTGGACCCGTACCGCTGGCTGGAGGATCAAGACGGCCCGCAAACCCGGGAATGGGTCGCGGCCCAGAACTCCTACACACGGTCTCTGCTTAACCCGCTGCCCATGCGCGAGCGCATCTATGAGCGTCTGATGGACATGCACCGGCACGACAGTATTAGCGAACCAGAGGAAGAAAACGGCAGGTACTTTTTTATGAAGCGAGCGGCGGACCAGGACCTCTGGTCCATCTACGTGCGGAAGGGATCCAATGGACCGGACGAGCTGCTGATTGACCCGCAGCCTTTAAGTTCTGACCAGACGACGAGCGTCACCTTCGAAGGCGCCACACAGGACGGCAAGATGCTTGCCTACGGCGTCCGACGGGGCGGAGAAGATGAGACAGAAATCCACGTCTTTGACGTTGCGAGCCGGCATGATCTCCCCGACCGTTTGCCCAGAGCGTTGTATCTCGGTCTCTCCTGGGAGAAAGACGGACGCGCCTTCTACTACTCGCGGGCGCAACGCGACGTCGGCAAGCGTATCTATCGTCATGTGCTCGGCACCGACCCTGCTCAGGACCCTGAGATCTTCGGCAAAAACTATGGACCGGATGTCTGGGTAAGCCCTTTTGCTTCACGCGACGGGCGCTATCTGCTCGCCACGGTCCAGAAAGGGTGGCAGTCGAGCGAACTCTTTCTCCAAGACCTCGCCCGGCATGGCCCTTTTCGCCCCCTGGTCACAGGCATCGCCGCCAGGTTTGAGGCGCAGTTTGCCGGGGACAACCTAATCGCGCAGACCGACTGGCAAGCTCCCAGATCCCGCCTTGTGAAGATCGCCCTTCGCCAGCCGGAGCCTGGAAACTGGCGTGAGATTGTTCCGCCGCAAGAGGACGCGATCGAGGACTTCGCGGTGATCGGGCAAAAGGTCTTTGTCCATTATCTCCACAATGTGACCTCGCGGATTGCCATTTTCTCGCTGGACGGCCAACCTCTGGGCGAGGTCGCGCTTCCCTCGATGGGTTCGGCCGGCATTTACGGTCGTTGGGGCGATGATGAAGGCATCCTGTCCTTCTCTTCCTTCACCACGCCGTATTCACTCTTCCGTTACAGCGCCTCAACAGGGGAGCGCGCACTGTGGTATCGCGACTCGGTGACGTTTGATTCGAACGCTTTCGAGACCGAGCAGGTATGGTATTCCTCCAAGGACGGCACGCGCGTCCCCATGTTTCTCGTTCACCGCAAGGGACTGAAACCGGACGGCCAGCTTCCCACACTACTCTACGGCTACGGCGGCTTTGATGTGAGCATGACGCCGGCCTTTAGTTACAGGGCAGCCTGGTGGGTCGAGCAAGGCGGCCTCTACGCGCTGGCCAACATCCGCGGCGGGGGAGAGTTCGGCGAAGCGTGGCACCGCGCCGGTATGCTGGACAAGAAGCAGAACGTTTTTGATGATTTCATCGCCGGCGCACAGTGGCTCATCGAGAACGGGTACACGAACCCCGAGAGACTGGCGATCTGGGGAGGGAGCAACGGCGGCTTGCTGATGGGTGCTGTGCTCACCCAGCGCCCGGACCTTTTCCGGGCGGTGGTATGCGAGTACCCCGACCTGGACATGGTGCGCTACTACCAATTCACCAAGAACAATAATCCCCCGGCTCTGCTCGAATACGGCAATGCGTCGAACCCGGCGCAATTCAAGTTTCTTTACGCCTACTCGCCCTATCAACACGTTCAGCCGGAGACGAAATACCCGGCAGTGCTTTTGATGAGCGGCGATGGGGACACACGAGTCCCGCCCCAGCAGGCGCGCAAGATGGCGGCCCGCCTGCAAGCGGCGACAAACTCGGGTAGACCCGTGTTGCTGCTATACGATAGCAAGGCTGGACATTCGGGCGGTAAGCCGCTCCGCAAAGTGGTGCAGGACCTTTCGCTCGAGCTTTCCTTTCTGGCCTGGCAGATCGCGACGAAGTAGGGGTTACCGCTTGGAGGAGTCTGTGCTATGGAATCCGCACCAAAATTTAGAGGGGTTTTTCTAGCCTCCTGTTTCCCTCTCTGTGTCGCCGTGGTGGCGCAAACTCAGTCCTTCCGCGAGCCTGGGCCAAGCCAAGACCTTCCTGGGCGGGATGGCTCGCCGACCGCGGGCGAGACGCCCGCGCTGCGTCGAAATGTCCAAACTCCCGGGCCTTGGCAGAGCCAAGGCGTGATCTATCTTAACCAATCGCCTTACGCCAAGCTGCACACTGTTCCCATACACGCCATAACGATCAATGATGGATTCTGGGCAGAGCGCCGCCGTGCGGCTTTGGACAAGAGTATTCCCGCGGCCCAGCAACTTCTGGAAGCGAACGGCTACGTGGACAACTTCCGGCGCATCTCCAAAGGCAAGGACGCTCCGCGCAAGGGGCCCGTTTTCACCGACAGTGACACCTACAAGTGGATCGAGGCGGTCGGCTTCTTCCTGCAGTCTGGCCCTCAGCCCAAGCTTCGCGCTCAGGCTGAGGCCTATATCGACGAGATTGTGGCTGCTCAAGAGCCGGATGGCTACCTGAATACGTACTGGGTGGGTGATCGCGCCAAGGAGCGATTGCTCCCTGAGACGATGGATTGGGGTCATGAGCTGTACTGCCTGGGGCACATGCTCCAAGGCGCCATCGCCTATTATCGAGCCACGGGCCATACGAAGCTCCTTGAAGCCGGCAGGCGGTACGCCGACTTCCTGATCGAAGGCTACGGTCCGGGCAAGAAACCGCTACTGGCGGGTCACCCGGAAATTGAGATGTCGCTCATCGAGCTTTATCGAACCACGGGTGACCGTCGCTACCTCGATCTGGCCGGCTACATCCTGAACGGTGACCCGCGCATTGTTCGCCGCCCGGACCGGGTGGTCTACACCTTCAGCGGCATTCCTTTCACCCAAAGAACCAAGTTGCAGGGCCACGCGGTCCGTGCCATGTACGCTTCCTGCGGCGCCACTGATTATTACCTCGAGACAGGCGATCCGAAGTACTGGCAGACGCTGGAGAATCTCTGGCAGGACATGGTCAGCTCGAAGATGTACGTCACCGGCGGTCTGGGCGCGCGTTGGGAAGGAGAGTCCTTCGGCGATGCTTACGAACTGCCCAACGCGCGGGCCTACGCGGAGACGTGCGCGGCGATCGGGAGCCTGATGTGGAACTGGCGCATGTTGGCGGCCTCGGGCGATGCCCGTTACGCAGATCTGCTGGAGCGTGCCCTCTACAACGCGATCAATGTCGGCATGTCTCTCGATGGGGCGCTCTACTGCTACTACAACCCAATGGAGTTCAGCGGGCGATCGGATCCTAACCGGCACAGTAAGGACGGCAGCGTGCGCAATCCCTGGTATGAGGTCTTCTGCTGCCCACCGAATATCGAGCGCACGCTCGGCGCGCTGCCGGGATACTTTTACAGCACCAGCAAGGACGGTCTTTACCTCCACCTCTACGGAAGCTCGTCGCTCGATTGGCACCTGGAGGACGGCGCGGGGCTGAAGATTGAACAGAAGACAAACTATCCGTGGGAGGAGAGCGTCGATTTGGTTGTGTCGCCGGCTGAGCCCCGTGATTTCACCCTCTACCTGCGCATTCCGGGTTGGACTTCCAGCGCCAAGCTAAGCGTGAACGGAGAATCCTGGAAGGGGGCGTTGAAGCCGGGTGCCTACGCCCCCGTGCGCCGCCGCTGGAGTGCGGGTGACCGCATGCGGCTGGAGTTCGACATGACACCACAACTCATCACCTCGAATCCCCGGGTGGCGGAGAACGTCGGCAAAGTGGCCGTGGAGCGCGGACCGCTGGTCTATACTCTGGAGCAGATTGACCAGCCTGGCGGCGCTTCCGTGTTTGACGTCGCGCTCTTAGGAGGCAGGAATCCGGGTCAAGACTTCAAGTTGGCGTTTCGACCCGACCTCCTCGGCGGAGTGGTTGTCCTGCAACATCAAGGGGTAATGCTTGACACTCCGGCAGCCGGCCAGGCCCTTTACGGTCCACTGGGCGGCGAGACTCGAAAGCATGGCGCAGAAGTGGATCTGACTTTTGTTCCTTACTACGCATGGGCCAATCGCCAACCGAGCGCTATGCGGGTGTGGATTCCTTACGTCGAGGTGACGACTGCCGGCGCCAATTCCACCTCTTCAACCGTGCCGGACACGCCAGGCCGCAAGCCTTGATTTCCCGAGGTTCTCTGTACGACCGGCGAGTTTCCATCAATGCTCAGGCGAAGAGGAATCTCGAGGAGCCGCATTGCCGAGTGCTTGCCGCACACGTTCGGCTAGCGCCGCGGCTTTGTCTTCGTCGTCTTGCTGGCGGTACACCTGCATCAGGGCCTGCGCCACAGGCAAGAGGAGCGGGTCTCGCTGGATCGCTCGTTCAAGATGATCCATAGCTTTATCCATTTGCCCAGCCTGCATCCAGGCGGTTCCCGCGTTCTCCTCATTGACGGCAGAGTCTCGACCCAATTCAAGAACGCGCTCAAAACGTTGGGCGGCCTCGGCTGGTTTATTGACGGCGAGAAGAGCCTGGCCCAGCGCGGTCAGCACAGCAGGATCGTTGGGGAATTGCTTCTCCACCTCCGTGAGCATGTGCAAGCCCTGAACAATCTCGGATGCGGAATGGTTCTCAAAACCTCCGTTTACGTAAGCGATGGCGCGATTCCGCTCGCGTAGAGCGGGCGGCGGGTCCCGCCACGGCACAAGTTCACCGTTGTCAGCGCTCGCCGCCTCCTGCTTAGACTCCGGCCGCGAAGTGATGCGATGATCGGTGAACACCGTATGCCCGCCATCCTTGGCGTTCCGCTTCGACATGTGACATGTCACGCAGTCACCATTCGAGCCCTGGGGGTGCGAGCTCGACAGCGTGCCCTTATGGCAGGACAGGCAGCGCGATCGGTAGTATTGCGGCGCCTTATCGGATTGATCGTGAGGGTCGTGGCACGTCCCGCACCACAGCCGCCCGTTACTCTTGCGCGCGCAGAGGCTCAACGCCAGTTGCTCGACGTGGCTGATGACCTTTAGGGTCTCCCCCGGGCTACCGGGCGGTGCGGCGGTGGTGTAAATCGTGAAGACCTCCTCCAAAGGCTCGCCCGGTTGGAAATCCTCCGTCTTCTTGCCAGGGTTTAAGACCCTGGCGACCCCTTTCAGGTGGCATTGCTCGCACACACTGTTACGAGCTGGCGGCGCAAGCTTTGCGGGATTAACGATGGTGCCTGGCAAAGGCGTCTTAAGATGCTTTGTCGGGTCGCCATGACAACGATCGCAAGAGATGGATTCCTCGGCAAATGCGGGGGTGTGGTATTGGTTGAGAGTGCCGGCTATGGGTCGCGGCTTGCCGGAGTGGCAGAGCAGGCATTCCAGGGTCACGACGCGCACAAAATCGGGGGTGCGATTCTCCTCGTACCCTGGCGCCATATCGTAGCGCTTGAGTCTGGGGTAGTAACAAATGGGCGACTGGAACAGGTGATCGCCAATGCGGACAAAGTACCCGGAGGCGTGTTTACCGGATCCGACTACGTAGTCGACTCGATATTCCGACACTTGGCCGTCACGCTCCATACGTTGCCAAAACCCCGCTGCGTTGGAATAGATCGTGAACCTCGTGCCGGAGAGGGCATGTTCGAAAGATCCCTGGGGTTCTTTGGCTGGCCGTCGCAGGGCGTGTGACATGGCCGAATGAGAAAACCCCTCAACCTCTCGAGGGTGACAGGTAGTGCAGGGATTGGACGAAGAGGAGGCAGAAAGAACAGGTGGCAGCAGCAGAAGCAGGCCGGGCAAGAAACATCCTCTTCCCACAAAACAAGCCACCGTTCTTATCCCATTATGTATTGCGGCCGCCCCGATGCAGCCAACGTGGGAATGATAGTCGTTCAATTCGTTGCTCGCAAGAACCGCGCCTTGGGCTGTTCAGCGCAGAAGTGGACGATGATCCGGCCTACTGCCGGGAGTCTGGCGGTAAACGGTGCAGTGCTTTCTGGCTCTCCGCGTCGTTCGGTTGCCAGGCAAGGACCCTTTTGAACTCGACGGCTGCTGTGGGCCAGTCCTTCGCCGCCAAGGCGTTTCTAGCTAAGGCTCGATGGGCTGCTACGAGACTAGGCGCGTCGTCAGCAGCGACTCGATACTGGGCGAGCGCTTCGTCTGTCTTCCCGACCGCTTCAAGCAGCTGGCCTAACTCGAGGCGGGCTCGAGCATTCTTTGGCGTGAGTTCAACGACCGTCCGCAACTCTCTCTCCGCTTCGACGCGATCGGCACCGGAGGCTGTCAGAGCCAGCGCCAACTGGAAGTGACTCTCGGCTAAATCGGGTGCCAGAGTTACCGCCTGGCGCAGTTTAGCGACGCCCCCTTGTGGGTCACGATTCGCCAGAGATTGTTTGGCCGCGTCAATCAGCACCATAGCTTGGCCAGCGGCCTCTCTCTTCTGGTCGACGCGGTTGGCTTCTGCGCGCTGGACCGCGGCTTCGGCCGATTGCCCGGATCGCTCGAGTGCTTGAATGAGCTGCTGGCGCGCCTCGGAAAGGTAGGGATCAAGGCGCACAGCCTCACGCAGTTCTTCAACCGCACCGCGAAGTTCGTTGAGTTTGAGCAGCACGGTACCAAGGTTGTAATGGGCCTCAGCGTCTTCGGGCGCGAGCTCAATGGCCCTGGCGAGCTCAGCGCGCGCGCCTTCCAAGTCCCCCTTCTGGCGAAGGACTAGCCCGAGTGCCCGGTGGGCGAGGGCATTTTGAGGAGCCAGCCGGAGTGCGGACCTGAACTCTGCCCCCGCGGCGTCAAGCTGGCCCTGCATCCGAAGCGCGAGCCCCAGGTCGTAGTGGAAACTCGGATCCTGTGGAGCAAGATGGACCGCCTTTTCGAAGCTCTCCACGGCAGCCTCGTACTTGCCCCGTTCGGAGAAGGTCTGGCCCAGAACGTCGTAACTCTTGGACTTCGGCGGTGGCAAACCAACCGCGGCCCGAAGCTCGCGAATGGCCCCTTCCAGATCTCCCTGTTGCCTCAGTTCGAGTCCAAGATTGTAGCGCGCTTGCGCAAAGTCCGGCTTGGCTTTCACAATCTCCTGGAGCAACTGGATAGCTCCCTCGCGATCACCGCGCTTCCAGCAGAGTGCGCTTAACCGATACTGAGCGTCGACAAAACCGCGATTCAACCGCACCGCCTCCTCGTATTCACGGATCGCATCCGAAGTCCGGCCTACTTGCTCGTACGCAACCGCAAGGTGGTAGTGCGCAACAGTAAGCCTGGGGTTCAGACTAAGAGCTTCCTTGAAGGCCGGAATCGCCTGCTCCAACCCGCCAGACTCACCGAGCACCACGCCGATGAGGTCTTGCGACTCGGCATCCTGGGGGTCGAGTTCCAGGGCTCGACGGAAGGCCGCAACTGCCTTGCCGGGCTCGTGCTGTTCGAGGTAGTTCATTCCCTGCTGGCGCTCTTTGGCTGCAGCTTCCGCACTCCGAGCTGGCGCCGTGTTGCCCTCTGTCTGGGCAAGGCAAGGCTCGAGGGCTAGCAACGCCAGCAGGCTGATGAGAAAGGCCTCGAGGATGTCGTCCCGAGCGCGGAATGGGCCTGAGTGACCACCCATACTCTGTCTTGAAACGTAGCCTACTGCTCACCTTCGCGAAGGAGGCGCAGGATAGTGCGGTTACTGTGTTTCTCGCGGTCCTCTTCCTTGAACTTTTCGAACTTGGCGATCAATTCATCGGCGCGCGCAATGTCACCCTTCTTGCGGTAGGCTGAGGCCAGGGGGTAACAGGGGGAGAGGTTAGTGGGATCAAGTTCAAGCGCTTTTTCGAGCTCAACGATGCCCTGATCCACGTCGCCGCGCCTCAGCAGGATCCTCCCCAGAGCAACACGAGGGTCCGGGAAGTCAGGGTTGAGGCGAATCGACTTCCGCAGAGAATCGATGGCCTCCTTTTCTTCAGGCGATCCGTGCCCGAGACCCTGATGATCCAGCCCCTCTCCCAAAGCGTAGAGCATGAGGTAGTTGTCAGGACTCGCTGCCAGCCTCTGGCGTAGAATCGCCAGTCCTTTAGTCAACTGGTCCGTTTGCATCAGTGCTATCGCCATGGCGAAGAAGGGCAAGTCCTTTTGCGGATCGAGCTTGGACGCCTGCTCGAAATCCTCGACAGCCTGGGTGTACTGTGCCTGAAAGGCCCTCACTGCACCCCGCTGCAGCAGCAAGCGATAGGAATTGGGGTTGTTCTCGAGACCAATGTCGGCAATTCCTAGCGCGAGCGGGTAGTTGGCATGGTCGATACCAAGAGCGATCAGGTCCAGGTAGTTGTTCTCGTCCCGGGGATCGATCTGGGTCGCCTTGCGTAAGGCGTTGTAAGCCTCGATGGTTTGGTCGTTCTTTTCGTAGGCTTCAGAGAGGAGGTTGTAAAGCTCGGCCTTTTCGTAACCCCGCGCCAACAAGCCGCGGGCCGCCGCAATCGCTTGCGCGTAGTGTCCGCCCCGGAGGTCGGCCAGCGTCAGGTTGTAACCCACCTCATACGGGTCAGGGTAGTCCTTCTGCCCGAGTTCGAACTGGCGCACGGCAGCATCGTACTTTGAGAGCTGGGCCAGCATGACGCCGGCCTGGAAGTGAGCTCGACCGTCAGCCTCGGTCGGGAAGTTCTCGAGAGCCTGCGCCGCCTTGTCCCGCTGCTTCGATTCGAAGCAGCTCTGAGCAAAGTTGAGCGTCACGTTCGGGTCGCGCGTAAGAAGTTCGCCACTCTTCAGGTAATGCTCCACCGCCGTAACGTAGAGTTTCTGGCCAAAGTAGATTTCCCCCAGCGAAAGATGAGCTACGTGATCCTCGGGAACGAACTGCAGTACCTCTTCGAAATCAACCCGCGCCTCCGCCACGTGCTTAAGCGCCAGTTCGTTCACGGCCAGGTTCCTCAGAGCCGGGTAGAACTGAGGATTGATTTCCAAGGCCTGGCGGAAGTGCGGATTGGCCTCTTCCAACCGCCCGGAAGCCGTGAGGGCAATGCCCATCAAGTTGTGCGCCTTCACGTCGGTGGGCGCCGCTTCAAGAATCTGCTGAAGCAGTGTGATGGCAGGAACAATTTGCTGGTGTTGCAGATAATCAACCGCACGATCGTATTGAGTCGACGACCCAGGCGATTGCGCGACGAGCGGCGCCGCGAGCAGGAGCGCACATGAAACGACCCAAATCCGCCTCACAGTAGCGGCCCTCCCACCGGGCTGGAATCGCAGCCTGGTGAGTCCCTCGCCTCGAGTGCGGAAGTGGAGACGCCCGGTCACTTCCATTTGTATCTTTATACCTCATACCTTCCTTCTGATGCTACGGTCGCCCAGTTTCAGTTCCTTGTCCGTGGGCAACCATTTTGACTTCGAACAGCGTAGCGCGGACCTCCGCTCTTGAGGGCAGCGCTTGTCCTGAATGCGGGAAGGAAAGGCCGCAGACCGCAAAAAACGGCGGTCTACGCTACTCGTGCTCTACTAGCAGGCTAGCGGCGGCCGGAAAAGCCGAATAACTCGGCTACCACCCGCCGCGTTCCCCCAGCGTATCAATCACGCGCGAAAGGCGCTCAGCACCGTTTTCCCAGTTCAATTGGACGGCTCGTTCCGCGCCGAGCGCGTCTCCCTCCTGAATGGCCTGGATGATGCCCAGATGTTCGCTGACAGACAATCCGAGCTGATCGAGAATGGCGCTGGCGTACAAGCGCCAGTATCGTTCGGTCTGAGGCTTGATTGAACTTTGCAGGGCGCGTAGACGCGGCCCGGCGGTGGCGTCAACAACCGCTTGGTGAAAGCTCATATCCAAATCGAAGATGCGGTTGGGGTCGCCTCTATGAGCCTTAGCCAGTCCACTCAATTCGTTATTCAACGTCTCAAGTTTCAGCACCAGTTCAGCACGAGCAGACCACTCCATCTGCGCGGTGGAGCGAGCCGCCAGTCCCTCCAGGTGCCCCACGATCGAATAAAGCTCCCGCGCGTCCTCCTTGGTGAGCGGTGCCACGGCCAAGCGCGCTTTTCGGCTACCGGCCGCGGTCGCCACAATGTAACCTTCCCGTTGTAGCAGGTGCAATGCGCCGCGGACCGGTGTGCGGCTTGCACCCAGGTGTTCGGCCAACTCCGCCTCCACAATCCGGCTGCCCGGCGCCAGCCGCCCGTGCACAATCATGTCGCGGATCTGATGAAAGCACTTGCGCTGGTTGCTTTCCGGGATGCCGGTTGAGATCAGGAAAGCCTTTGCTTCCCGCATGGTTGGTGGCTCAA